>JAILRK010000200.1 GCA_024698225.1 Oscillospiraceae bacterium
ACGCTGGTGTTCGTCCGCTGTGCCAGCGCGCGGTACTCGTCCCCGCGGACAATCTGCGCGTCGAACATCGAGGCGCAGTATGCCGTCAGGCACAGGGCAAACAGGGCGCAGAGCACCAGCAGCCGGTGGCGCAGGTTTTTAGTTTCTTCCATTGGAGTTCCTTCCATAGGTTGTCATTGGGGACGGTTCTGTTTGACAAATTGTCGAGCCGCTTGGCTCACACCCGGCCGCTTGCCTCCCCCTTTGGGGGAGGTGGCACGAGCGCAGCGAGTGACGGAGAGGGTCCGCCGCTGCGCGCCGGCGGGCGTCACCCTCTCAGGCGCTGCGCGCCAGCTCCCCCGGAGGGGGAGGCAAGAAGGTGCGGCGGCATGGCGCGATATATGGGCTTGGCGCAAACGCGCGGGGCGCGGGCTTACAGCAGGAAGCGCTTGTGCAGCCACATCAGCACAGGGTGCACGGCGGCGAGGAGCAGGCAGGAGACCAGGGTTTCGCGCAGCGCGATGGAGAGCATCGGCAGAAACGGCGCCTGGTCGCTCAGCGTCAAAGAGAGCATGTTGAGTGCATTGAGCACGGTGAAGGTCAGCAGCGTGACCGCGAACGAGCAGATGACGCCCGGCTGCAGCACGCTCTGCGCAATGGCGGCGCAGAGGAAGGCGGCGAGCACAAAGGCAATCGTATACACGCAGGGGAAGGTCCCCACGAGCGTCAGGTCACACAGCACGCCGTAGACCGTGCCGAAGACCATGCCCGCGCGCAGCCCCTCCATCGACGCGATGACGCCGACGAAGAGCGGCGGCAGGAAAAAGCGCACGCCAAAAAGACGCACGTCGCCCAGCACAAGCAGCTCCAGCAGCGTCAGCGCCGCGACGACCCCGGCGTACAGGCTCCATTTAATCCATTGTTCCTGTCTGGTGAGCATAGTTACTCCACATATTACTCCACAATTTCAAATTCCTTGATGATGAATACCTCGGTCAGGTCGTCAAAGCAGACCATCGGGGCGAGCACGGCGTACTGCGCGAAGCCGTTGTCGTCGGTCTCCACGCTCTCCACCGTGCCGATGACGAGGTCGGAGGGGTAGTACCCGCCCAGACCCGAGGTGACGACGTAGTCGCCGATGAGCAGCGTGGCGTCGTTGGGGAGATACACCGCGCGCAGGCGGTTTTCGCCCATCAGCGCAAGCTCGCCCTCGGCGATGATGACGTCGCCCGTGCGGAACAGCAGCGCGCCAAGCTCGGTGTCGGTGTCCACGATGGTGCGCACCGTGCACCAGTTCACGCCGACCTCGGTCACGATGCCGATGAGGTAGCCCTCGCTGCTGACCACCACGTTCTTCACCGCCACGCCGTGGTTCGTGCCGCGGTTGAGCGTCAGCGTGCTGGTCCAGTTGCCCGAGCCGTGCTCAAGCACCTTGGCGGACTCGAACACCAGGTCGCGCCGCTGCTCGCGCAGGTCCAGCAGCTCGCGCAGCAGCGCGTTTTCCGAGCGGTCCAGCTCCGCCTGCCGCGAGAGCGCGCGCAGCTCCGCCACCTCCTCGCGCAGCGCCTGGTTTTCCTCAATGAGGTCGTTGTACGAGCGGTAGTAGTGCTGCTTGTCCTCGACCCAGCCGCTCACCGCCTGCGCCGCGGCGCGGAAGGGATAGCTCACAACCCCGGCGGCGTTGTGCAGCACCGAGGAGGTCGTGGAAAAGTAACTCAGCAGGCTGAGCGTCACCGCCAGCGCCGCCGCCGTCAGCAGAATCCAGATTCCGTGTTTTGAGAAAAAATCCCTCATGGATGCGCTTCCTTTATCCTAAACTCTATCAAACCGTTTTCACATCGTTTGCCGCCACACAGCGACGGTCCGTTTCGCGTAGGGCCTGCATCGCGGCGGCGCATTACAAAAGCGACACCCCGAAGCCGCGCAGGGAGCGATACAGCGGCAGCAGCGGCAGACCCATCACGTTGAAAAAGTCGCCGTCGATGCGCTCAACCAGCAGCGCGCCCTGACCCTGGATGCCGTAGGCACCCGCCTTGTCCATCGGCTCGCCGCCGGCGACGTAGGCGCGCAGCTCCCGCTCCGACACGTCCCGGAAGTACACGTCCGTGGACACGCTGAAGCAGTCCAGCGTGTCGCCCTGCCGCACGGTCACGCCGGTGCAGACCGTGTGGTGCCGCCCCGAGAGCGCCGTCAGCATGCGCAGCGCGTCCTCCGCGTCCCGCGGCTTGCCGAGGCGCTCGTCGTCTAAAAAGACCATCGTGTCCGCGGTGATGACCAGGTCCTCCGGCGCGGTCAGCGCGCGCGCCGCCTCCGCCTTGCGCCGCGCAATCTGCGCGACGGTCTCCTGCGCCGTCAGCCCCGGACTGCAGTGCTCGTCCGCGTGGGGCACGACCACGTCAAAGTCCGTGATGCCGATGCGGCGGAGCAGCTCCTGCCGCCGCGGCGACCCGGACGCCAATACAATATGTGGCATATCTGTATACTATCCTTTGAAAATTACTATTTGTATTCAAGTTTCTGCCCGCTGCGGCAGGCAGGGCCTTCACTCCACGCCGCGGTAGAACAGCCCGCGCGTCAGCGCAGCCGGCGCGCAGTCCTCCCCGCGCTGGTGCGCGTGCAGAATCGCCGCGCAGTCCTCCGCCGTCTCCGTCGTGAAGCGCAGGCGCGCATAGTGCAGCCCGATGTCGCGCCAGTCGTCGCGGTCGGCAAGGTAGAGCACCTTGGCGTTTTCTATCTCGCTGCGTCCGCCGACCGTGAGCACGGGGAAGCGCTCGCTGCGCCGGTCCACGAGCACGCCGTCGGGCGCGTCGATACGGTTCTCGGTCAGCATCAGCGGCAGCCGCCCGTAGACGGTCAGCTCGCAGGGGATGCACTTGCGCAGGTCGCGCACCTGTTCGCGCCGCAGCTCAAAGCTCAGCATGGCGCACGAAAGCCCCTGCGAGGCGAGAAAGCGCAGCGCCGCGCTGTTGTACACGTTGAGTCCCTGCTCGCCGCGCAGCGCAAGCCCCAGTCCGCGCGCAAGCGCAAGGTGCCCGAGGTTGGCAATGCCGACGGCGTTCACGCCGCGCGCCGGCAGCGCAGCGAGCGCCGCGCGCAGGCGCGGCTCATCCGCCGTGCGGTAGATGCGCGGCAGCACGGCGCAAAACTGCGTTTTGTCCAGCCAGGGCGCAAGGTCGAGCGCAAGCAGCTCGTCTATCGGCAGGCTGACCATCGCGGGGCGCGCCTCCGCCAGCGCGTCGCTCATCTGCGCCGCGCGCAGCAGCGACACGGTGAAGCGCGGCGCGTCCGCGGTCTCCGCCACAGGCTCCGGCAGGGGCGCGCTCAGACTGCGGCGCACCGGCA
>JAILRK010000250.1 GCA_024698225.1 Oscillospiraceae bacterium
GGCGGCGTGGGCTCCGCGTCCTGTGACGGCGCAAAGCCCCGGGGTTCGGCTTCCTCCGTCACGGGAACCTCGTCGGGCTGTTCCGCTGGCTCTGTCGCTGTGGGTTCCTCCATTCCATCCGGCACAGGCTGAGCGCCGCGGTCACGCTCAAAGCCAAATCTGCCGACGCTGACGCTGCGCTCCATCGCCTGCTCGCGCTCGGCGCGGCTTGTCTCACTCACGTAGACGGGGCGTGCGCCGTCGCGCTCTGCCGTGCGCTCTACAATCTGCTTCAGGTCCTCGGCGCGGCGTTCGTTGTCGGTGGCAACGCCGACAATCACCGTTTCGCCCTCTTCCCCGAGGAGGCCCTTGTCCTGCAGGCACTCCATCGTGATGTTGATGGCGTCCTCTGCGCGGCGGTTGCGCACCTCGCCGGACACGCTGCGCGCCAGTTCTTCGCTTTCCTCGCCCAGCGCGCTCACCGCGATGACTCTGCCGAAGTGGTTGATGGTCAGCTCGATGGCGGAATCCTCGTCCACGTCGACGGAGACGTAGGCGCTTGCCGTGCCGCCCATGTAGCCGAGCGTGCCGCCCGTAATCGTCAGTGCCAGCAGCGCGGCGACGGCGTTGCGTGTCCATGAACGTCTGCGCGGGAAGGCGACGGTCTTCTCCGTCAGCTCAACGGTCTCTCCCACCTCGCCGCTGACGCGCTCGGTCCGGAAGCTACCGTCCGTGCAGAGCACGGCGGCCTGTTCGCCGCGGCGCTCCAAAATGATTGCCTTCATCGTTCTCTCTCCCTCTCGCGCTCAGTTCTTCCGGATAAATGTCAGGTATCCGGCAAGTATCGGAAACTCTCCGTCCAATATCTCTGCCGACGCGATGATGTACTTTCTGTGCCGTTCCAGTATTTTGCGAATGACGCCGCTCAGCTCGCTCAGCTCCCGGATGGGAAGCAGATGCCTGAGTCGCATCTGCGCCATCAAAAGCACACTGGCGACGAGCGCGCGCACAGCCTGTGCGCAGCTCTTTTTGGTTTTCTCTGCCTTGGGTGAGGCGTCGGCAAGGTCGAAGAACGAGAAGCCGTACCCTTGCAAAATCTCCTGCAGCGCGGCAATCTCCTCCCGCGCGCGGCTTGCCGTGTCATCCGCGGCGGCGCTGCCCGCCTGCTCTGCCATGCGGCGCTGCACCTGCATCTCTACGCCGGACGCCTCATCCTCGTCCAGGCCATCCTCGAAGGCGGCGGGGGAAACGCTCATCTCGTCGCCGTGGCGGCTTTCGGAGCGGATGTAATCCACCAGTCTTCTGCGAATGACCATGGCGGCAAGCCCGCGGAAGGAGCCTTTGCCCTCTTCATAGGTCTGCACCGCCTCGGAAAATGCCATGAGTGCAATGGACCACTCGTCATCGCTGTCGGTGATGTAGCGATGGGTCACCTCTGCGGCAACGCGCAGAATCCACGACCGGTGGCTCTCCACCAGCTCATTGAATTGCCGCTCATCCGTCTTCGCAGCAAGTGCCATCTGCTCCTGTGCATCCATCGCGTCCATCTCCCTTTGCTCTCCGATGATGCGGACATTCTATCATGCCGCCGGAGAAACATCAAGAGTGATTCCGTCTCCCGTGCTGTGCATCGTCACCGCGCCCTCTCTTGTGAGGAGCACCGATGCGCCGCACTGTTCCAGCGCCTCGACCACCGCGGCGCTCTCCGGTTCCTCGTCCGAGGATGTGATGACTGCGTAGGCGGGCTTTGTCACCGCCAGCAGCTCGCTGAGCAGCGGCTCGTCCTGTCCGTGATGTGCCACCTTGAGCACGTCGCACGCCGCACGTTCGCTGCTAAGGAACTCCGCAAGCCGCTCGCTCTGGGCGTCGCCCAGGAAGAGGAAGCTGTCCGTGCCGTTTTCCACCGTGACAATCAGCGAGGAATTGTTGCTCTCGTCCTCGGAATAGTCCGTCTGTCGCGGCGGCTCAACGGTCACGGTCGCGCCGCCGAGCGTAAAGGTCACGTTCTCCCGCACCGTCAACGCCTCGAGTCCCGCGTTGCTCAGTGCCTTACAGTATTTCTCGTACTCCTCGCTGTCCTTGGGACAGTTGCTCTGCAGCACCGTCCCGACCGCCAGGTTGTTGATGACTTTTGCCGCGCCACCAACGTGGTCCTGGTCAAAGTGCGTGACAATCAAGTAATCCAGCCGCTCGATGCCCTGCTCCTCCAGATACGCGAGGATGGTCTTGCCGAAGCCCTTCTCCCCCGCGTCGATGAGCACCGCACCGTCCGCTGTGGTCAGCAGAGTCGCGTCCGCCTTGCCTGCGTCAAAGAAATGCACCGTCAGGTCCGCCGCAGAAGTCTGCGCGTCCTCTTTTTTCGGGGACGCGCAGGCGGTCAGCAGCAGGGTCAGCGCCAGCAGGAGCGTCAGCGACCTCCGCTTCATCAAAGCGCCTCCTTCGTCACTGGCTTGCCGCAGACGATGTTCAGGTTGCCGTTGCGCTCACGCAGCTCATCCAAAAAGGCCTTGGTACGGTGCGCGTCCTTGAGCACGATTTTGTAGCTCAGCTCGTAGAGCGTACCCATATTGGCGGTTTTGACGCGCACAAGCTCCGCGTCGCGTGTGTAGTGGCTGAACAGGTCGTCAAACAGGCCGTCGTAATCGAGGTTTTCGGGGATGGTGATTTTGAGCTCGCGCTCGTCCGCGCGGCCTGCGCCGAAGCCCGAGGTGGTCAGCGCCAGCGTGTACAGCGCCATGATGGCGAAAAACACCGCCGCCAGCACCACGTAGCCCATGCCGGTCGCAAGACCGATGGCAGTGGCAAGAAAGACCATGCCGATTTCCCGCGCATTGCCCGGGGCGCTGCGGAATCGGATGAGTCCGAACGCGCCCATGACCGCGACGCCCGCGCCGATGTTGCCGTTGACCAGCATGATGATGACCTGCACCATGGCGGGCAGCATGGCGAGCGTCAGGACAAAGCTCTGGGAGTATCTGGTTTTGTACATGCTCAGCGCCGCCGCAGCGAGGCCGAGCACGATGGAAACTGCCGTGCAGATGAAGAATGCGGATGCCGTGATTTCGGTTCCGGTGATGATCGTGTTAAGCAATGGAACGCGCCTCCTTATTATAATGATTGTGTTTGGTGGTGTGATTGGTTTCGGTCTTCAATACGGCCTGCTTGTAATACGCGCCGTACTTGGAAAAGGACGTGGGTACGATGCCGTTCTCGCTCAGCAGCCGTGCAAGCCACAGCGGCGCAGCGCCGGGAATCTTGATTTCCATGAGAATCTTTCCGCCGACGTCGATGGGCTTGCATCCGTCCCCGTTGCGCAGGTCCACGTTGGTGTCTCTCCAGCGCAGGTTGCGGTCAAAGGTGATGCGCAGCTCGCTGTTGTCGATGCCTGCATACGCCTCGCGGTCGTAGGCGATGTAGACGGCGGGCCTGGGGTTGTAGAGCCGCATGAACCAGTCAATCTCGCGGCTGATTTGGCTCTCCTTGTTCGGTCTGCCGCCCTGCAGCCAGGTCGCGGCCTGTGCCGTCGTCATGGTGACGCGGCGCTTGTAGACCACGCCGTCGAACTTCTTCTTGATTTCCACAAAGGCAAGTCCGTCGTCTCCCGGCACACCGTAGCTGCGCACGCGGAGCTTCTCCTTGTAGACGGGCTTTTCCAGCGACGCGCGAATCAGCGCGTAATTGTCGGTGTCGTAGTACACGTTGCCGATGGTGTAACGCGGGTGCTCGTCGGGACGCATCCGGAATGCCATTCCCAGCATCATGGCGCGGTACTGTTCCTGTGTGAGCATATATTTCTTTTCGCAGCGCTTGAAGCAGCTCTGAATTCCACTCATTGTTCTTGCCTCCTTCGTGGGGCGTGCGTTGTGTTCCGCCCTCTGCTATATCATTCGGAATCCCCGCGCTATTTTCCGGGGTCCCCGAAAAACTTTTTTTGCAAAATGCGGAAAGAGCATGTATAATGAGCGCAGAGGCGCTTCGGCGCAGGTCCTGCAGGCTCAGGAAGGGGTTCAGGGAACGCACGGCGTTTTCTGCAGGACAAAAGAATACAACAGAGAGGACGCGCTCGGGGGACGCAGCAGTCCCCGGCGGCAAATGCGCCGCCGCGCGACACGGTGGTTTTAAATGTTGCAAATACAGCCGCTATTTGACGAACGAGAGGAATGGGACGCGCTGGCAGCGCGCGAATCCCTGCGCTATGAGGTTTTGGAGCTGTCCGTTCCCCCCGCGCTGGACCGGTCCGGCCTCGCCGCAAGCTGCCACGAATGGTACCGCGCGGGCAAGCGCGTCAGCTCGCTCCACGGCGCTTTCATCAACGTCAACCCCGCCTGCGGGGACACCGCTTTCCGCGCCCTGTCCCAGCGGCGCTGCCGCGAGAGCTGCGCTGTGGCGGTGATGCTGGGCGCGAAAAACGTGGTCTTCCACTCCAGCGCCGCCCCGTACCTGCGCGGGGCGCACCTCGACGCCTGGGCGGACACCTGCGCGGAGTTCTATCAGGTGCTGGCAAGGCAGCATCAGCTGAACATCTTCATCGAAAACAGCATAGACGTGGACCCGCAGCCGCTTGCCACACTGATGCAGCACGCGAAGGACCCGCACATCGGCGTCTGCCTCGCCGTCGGACACGCGCACTACTCCCGCGTACCGCTTGCGCAGTGGTTTGACGCGCTCGGCGAGCGCATCGGCTATCTGCACCTGTCCGACAACCACGGTCTGTACGACGAGCATCTTCCCCTTGGCAGCGGCACGGTTGACTGGGCGGAGGCGGACGCGCTGTACCGCCAGCTCGGCAAGGACCTTCCTGTCACGCTGAAGGTCGGCGGCATTGACGGCGTCAAGCGCTCGCTGCGCTATCTGCACGAACGCGGACTGTTTGTGCAGTCCGAGGCATGAGCCACAACGATCCATAAAGGAGGCAGCGTATGAAACTCACCTGGCTGGGGCACGCCTGCTTCGCGCTCGAGAGCGCGGGCTATCGGCTGATTCTCGACCCCTACACCATGGACACCTACCCGCCCCTGCACACCTTCGGCAACGCGGTGCTCTGCTCGCACGGACACGCCGACCACAACTATGTGGACGCGGTCTCTCTGCGTGAGGGCGGCGCAAGCCCCTTCTCCGTGGAAACCGTCCCCACCTTCCACGATGAGCGCTCCGGCGCGCTGCGCGGCAACAACCTCATGCACGTCCTGCGCGCCGAGGGCCTGTGCGTCGTCCACTGTGGCGATTTGGGCCACTTCCCAACGCAGGCGCAGCTTGCCGCCATATCCGGCGCGGACGCCCTGCTGATTCCCGTCGGCGGGTACTACACCATCGACGCGGCGACGGCGAAGCGCGTTGTGGACGCGGCAAAGCCGCGCGTCGTCGTGCCGATGCACTACCGGCACGCGCCCTACGGGCTGCGCCCCGTGGGCACGCTTGAGCAGTTCACGCAGCTCTGCACGGACGTAACAAGACTGGACGGCAACAGCTTCACGCTCACCGCCGACAGCCCCTCCGGCGTCGTGGTGCCGCGCTATGTGCCGGGCGCAGAGAACTGAAGATAGAGAAACGGCAGGTCTGCAGCGACGCACAATCGCTGCGGGCCTGCCGCTTCCGTTCCATTGATCTACGATTCACCGCGCTCTATCACTCCGCCGCAGATAATGCGGTTTTCCCCGTCATAGCAAACGGCTGACTGTCCAGGCGTCGGCGCTCTGACCGGCTGGTCAAAGCGGATGCGCAGCATGTCCGGGTCACACACTATCCTCGCGGGTTCACCCTTATGATGGCTGCGTATCTGCACGGCTGCCCATGTTCTTTCACCGCTCACAGCATCGGGCACGCTCATCCAGTTCAGGTCTGTGCATTGAATCTCGCTCCGATACAGGTCCGCCTCCTCCCCGATAACAACCTCATTTGTCGCTGTGCGTATGTCCGTGACGTACACCGGGCGTCCCAGGGCAAGGCCAAGCCCTCTTCGCTGTCCGACCGTGTATCGCACGATTCCCTGATGCCTGCCAAGAATTCGCCCCTCCCGGTCAACGAAATTGCCGCCGCGCAGTGCATGCGGCGGCGCATGCCGTTCCACATACGAGGCATATTGCTTCTGCGCAACAAAGCAGATTTCCTGGGAATCCGCTTTGTCTGCAACCGGAAGTCCGGCACGTTTTGCAATGTGCCGGACTTCTTCCTTGTCCAAATCGCCAAGCGGCAAGATTGTCCGGGACAATTGCTCCTGTGACAGCCGCCAAAGCATATAGGACTGGTCCTTGTGCGTCGCGCGTCGCAACGTCCACCGTCCGCTTTCCAGCCGGACAACCGAGGCATAATGCCCCGTCGAAACGGCATCCGCGCAAAGAAGCCGCGCCGCATACAGAAGCCACTCCCACTTGACCTCCCGGTTGCAGACAACGCAGGGGTTCGGCGTCCTGCCGCAGAGATACTCGTCCACGAACGGCCGCTCGACCGCTTTTCGAAACGCACAGGCACAGTTGATGACATGATACGGAATCCCCATGTGGCGCGCCGTCTCTCTTGCATCGTCAATGGCGCAGCAGCGGCTCCCGCCGTCTTCCCAGGTGCGCAACGTCACGCCGACAACTTCATGCCCCATCTCCCGCAGGAGCCATGCCGCCACCGCACTGTCCACGCCGCCGGACAGGCCAACGACGATTTTCATGCTTCGGCAAAGAGCGCCGTGGAATAATAGCGGTCACCGCTGTCGGGAAGAAGCGCCACGATGGTTTTGCCCCGGTGTTCGGGACGTTGGACAAGCGTAAGCGCCGCATGGGCGGCGGCCCCGGAGGAAATGCCCACGCAGATACCCTCTTTTCTCGCCAGCAGTCTTGCCGTGGCAAGGGCGTCCTCGTCCCGCGCGCAGAACACCTCGTCCCAGATGTTCACGTTCAGCACACTCGGCACGAAGCCCGCGCCAATGCCCTGTATTCCGTGCGGACCCGCCTTTCCTCCGGAGAGCACGGGAGAGGCGGCGGGTTCCACCGCGACAACCGCAATGGCAGGGTTCTGCGCCTTCAGATACTCTCCGACGCCCGTTATGGTTCCGCCCGTTCCGACGCCCGCAACGAAAAGGTCCACCGCACCGTCCGTGTCGTTCCAGATTTCCGGTCCCGTGGTCTCCCGGTGTGCCGCCGGATTTGCGGGGTTGACAAACTGTCCGGGCAGAACGCTGTTTGGAACGTCCGCCGCCAGCTCTTCCGCCTTGGCAATTGCGCCCTTCATGCCCTTCGACCCCTCTGTGAGCACCAGCTCCGCGCCATAGGCGCGCAGGATTCTGCGGCGCTCCACGCTCATGGTCTCCGGCATCGTGAGAATCACGCGGTAACCCTTCGCCGCCGCGACGGCAGCAAGGCCAATGCCCGTGTTGCCGGAGGTCGGCTCGATGATAACGCTGCCGCGCTTCAGCGCGCCGCGTTTCTCCGCGTCCTCAATCATCGCCTTTGCAATGCGGTCCTTGACGCTGCCCGCCGGGTTGAGATACTCCAGCTTGGCAAGGACGCGCGTCTCCAGTCCCAGCTCGGCTTCGATGTTTGTCAGCTCGACCAGCGGCGTCCTGCCAATCAGGTCAGTGATTCCTCTGTAGATGTTTGCCATATCGCGCTTCCTCCCTCTTATTGTACTGCCGCAAAGCCCCGTTCGAGGTCTGCAAGAATGTCGTCCACGTGCTCCGTGCCAATGGAGAGGCGCACCGTGTTCGGGTGAATATCCGCTGCCGCCAGCTCCTCCGCCGTAAGCTGCGCATGCGTCGTCGTGGCGGGATGAATCACCAGGCTTTTCGCATCCGCCACGTTGGCCAGCAGGGAAAACAGCTCCAGACGGTCAATGAACGCAAACGCCTCCTTCTGCCCGCCCCGGAGGTCGAAGGTGAAGATGGACCCGCCGCCATTCGGGAAGTACTTCTCGTACAGCGCGTGGTCGGGGTGCTCCGGAAGCGAGGGGTGATTGACCTTCTCCACCAGCGGGTGCCCTGCCAGATAGCGCACGACCTTCGCCGTGTTTTCGGCGTGCCGCTCCATGCGCAACGACAGCGTTTCCACGCCCTGCAGAAGCAAAAACGCATTGAACGGCGAGATGCAGGCGCCCGTGTCCCGCAGCAGAATCGCGCGGATGTAGGTGGAAAATGCCGTGTTGCCCGCCGCCTCGGTGAAGCGTATGCCATGATAGCTGGCGTTCGGCTCACTCAGCCAGGGATACCGTCCACCCGCCGCCCAGTCGAACGTACCGCCATCGACAATCACCCCGCCCATCGTCGTGCCGTGCCCGCCGATAAACTTGGTTGCAGAATGAATGACCACGTCCGCGCCGTGCTCCACAGGGCGGATGAGCCACGGCGTCGCGAACGTGTTGTCCACGACCAGGGGAATGCCGTGGGTATGCGCGATTGCGGCGATGGCGTCAAGGTCGGGGATATCGCTGTTGGGGTTTCCCAGCGTCTCGACGTAGATTGCCTTGGTATTGGGGCGGATTGCCGCCGCAACCTCGTTCAGGTCATGTATATTGACGAATGAGGTCTCTATGCCGTAAAGCGGGAGCGTGTGGGCAAAGAGATTGACCGCACCGCCATAGATGGTCTTCTGCGCGACAATGTGCTCTCCCTGCCCGGCAAGCGCCTGTACGGCATAGGTAATGGCCGCCTGCCCGGAGGCAAGCGCGAGGGCGGCGGTGCCCCCCTCCAGCGCCGCAATGCGCTTTTCAAGCACGCTTTGGGTGGAATTCGTCAGTCTGCCGTAGATATTGCCCGCGTCGGACAGTCCGAAGCGCGCCGCTGCGTGCGCCGCGCTGTGGAACACGTAGGCGGCCGTCTGATAAATCGGGACCGCGCGCGCGTCGGTTGCCGGGTCCGGCTGCTCCTGTCCAACGTGCAGCTGAAGCGTTTCAAACCGATACTGTGACATTGTTTTTCCCCCTTCTATGCATCCTCATTCGGATGCCTTGTATAGTAATCCTCCAGCGCCGATTGGATTGCCTCCTCCGCCAGAACGCTGCAGTGCATCTTGTAATCCGGCAGCCCGTCCAACGCCTCGGCAACCGCCTGATTGGTCAGCTGCGCCACCTCTGCGAGCGGCTTTCCCTTAATCAACTCCGTCGCCATCGAGCTTGAGGCAATCGCGCTGCCGCAGCCGAAGGTCTCAAACTTCACGTCGGTGAGCGTATCGCCCTCCACCTTGAAATACATCTTCATGATGTCGCCGCACTTGGCGTTGCCCACCTCGCCCACCGCATCGGCATTCTCGATGACGCCGACGTTGCGCGGATTGCGGAAGTGGTCCATCACCTTTTCGCTGTACAATGCCATACTCGTTCCTCCTCACAGAATATGCGCTGTCTTGCCGGTGCTCAGGTCGCGCCAGACCGGGGAAAAGCCGCGCAGATACGCCACGACCTCTTTCACGTTTTGAATGATATACTCGACCTCCTCCGCCGTGGCGTCCTCGCCCAGCGTAATCCGCAGGGAGCCGTGCGCCACGTCGTGAACCCGCCCGATGGCAAGCAGCACGTGGCTTGGGTCAAGCGAGCCGGAGGTACACGCGCTGCCCGAGGACACGCAGATGCCCCGGTCGTCCAGCAGAAGCAGCAGCGATTCGCCCTCGACGCCCTCAAAGCAGAAATTGACGTTGGCTGGCAGCCGTTGCGTCTCATCCCCGTTGAGCGCACTGTGCGGAATCTCAGACAGGCCTGCAATCAGCCGGTTGCGCAGCGGAAGCAGGCGCGCCGTGTCGGCGTCCATGCGTTCGATGCTCTCCCGGAGCGCCGCCGCCATGCCCGCGGCGGCGGCAACGTTTTCCGTACCTGCCCGCCTGCCCCGTTCCTGCGCGCCGCCCTCGATGAGGCTTGTCAGACGGATGCCACTGCGCGCATACAGAAAACCTGCACCCTTGGGACCGTGAAACTTGTGTGCCGAGGCGGACAGCAGGTCGATGTTGTCCGCCTGCACGTCGATGGGCAGATGCCCCACCGCCTGCACCGCATCGGTGTGGAACAGCACGCCGCGGCTTCGGCAGAGCGCGCCAAGC
>JAILRK010000161.1 GCA_024698225.1 Oscillospiraceae bacterium
TGTTTGAAATCGGAGGCTGACATGGCGGACTTTACACACTTCAACGCGCAGGGGCGCGCCCGCATGGTGGACGTGAGCGACAAGGCGCCGAGCCTGCGCACGGCAA
Organism: Oscillospiraceae bacterium; assembly: GCA_024698225.1. Taxonomy (GTDB): domain Bacteria; phylum Bacillota; class Clostridia; order Oscillospirales; family Oscillospiraceae; genus Hominicoprocola. The sequence goes on from JAILRK010000161.1 coordinate 107, forward strand.
CGGCGGCGGGCACCGTGCGCATGCAGCGCGCCACGGCCGAGGCCATCCGCACGGGCAGCGTGCCCAAGGGCGACGTGCTCGCCGTGGCGCAGGTGGCGGGCATTCTGGCGGCAAAGCGCACGAGCGAGCTCGTGCCCATGTGCCATCCGCTGCCGCTGAGCGGCGTGGACCTGCGCTTCACGCTGCGCGAGGAGGCGCTGGACGTCGAGGCGACGGTCCGCTGCCGCGGCGAGACCGGCGTGGAGATGGAGGCGCTGCACGCCGTCACCGTCGCCGCGCTGACCGTCTACGACATGTGCAAGGCGCTGGAAAAGGGCATGGAGATTACCGACGTGCGCCTGCTGGAAAAAACCGGCGGCAAGTCGGGCGACTATCGCCGCCCATGAGCGTTTCGTTCCTATCCACATCCTGTCAGGGAGGCTTACTGTTATGGCAAGGGTTCTCGCCGTGTGTATCAGTGCCCGCAAGGGCGAAAAAAAACACAGCGTCGCACAGATTGACTGCCGCATCCACCACGGCATCGTCGGCGACGCGCACGCAGGCAACTGGCACCGCCAAATCAGCCTGCTTGCGAACGAAAGCGCGGAGACGATGCGGCAGATGGGTCTGACGCTCGCCCCGGGCGACTTCGCGGAAAACATCCTCACCGAGGGCATCGAGCTCAAGACGCTGCCCGTCGGCACGCGGCTGCGCGTGGGGGAGACGGAGCTGGAGCTGACGCAGATTGGCAAGGAGTGCCACAGCGACTGCGCCATCCGCAAACAGGTCGGCGTGTGCGTCATGCCCACGGAGGGCGTGTTCGCCGTCGTGCGCCGCGAGGGCGCCATCCGCGCCGGAGACGAAATCGAGGTGTTACCATGAAGCTGATTCGGACCGAGGACGCGGTGGGGCAGGTGCTCTGCCACGACATGACGCAGATTATCCCCGGGCAGTACAAGGGCCCGCGCTTTCGCAAGGGCCACGTCGTCACCGCGGAGGACGTGCCGGTGCTGCTGCGCATGGGGAAGGAGAATCTCTACGTGTTCGAGCTGGGCGCGGGCATGCTGCACGAAAACGACGCCGCGGAGCGCATGTGCGCCCTCTGCCTGAACGAGGGCATGACCCGCGGCGCGGTGGGCGAGGGGAAGATAGAGCTCTTCGCCGCGCACGACGGGCTGTTCTGCGTGGACCGCGCGCGCCTGAACGCCGTGAACGACATCGACGAGCTGATGATTGCCACCCGCCACGGCAACACGCCCGTGCGCGCGGGCGACAAGCTGGCGGGCACGCGCGTCATCCCGCTGGTCATCGCCGAGGAAAAGCTCGCCGCGGCGGAGCGCATCGTGGACGGCCGGCCGCTGCTGTCGCTGCTGCCCTACCGGCTGCGGCGCGCGGGCGTCGTCACCACCGGCAGCGAGGTCTTCCGCGGGCGCATCGAGGACGCGTTCACCCCTGTGGTCGAGCGCAAGCTCGCGCAGTACGGCATCGCGGTCACCGCGCACGAAACCGTGGACGACGGCCTGGACAACATCCGCGCCGCCATTGAGCGCCTGCGCGCAACGGATGTTGAGCTGATACTCTGCACCGGCGGCATGAGCGTGGACCCCGACGACAACACCCCCGGCGCCATCCGCGCCAGCGGCGCACGCATCGTGACCTACGGCGCGCCCGTGCTGCCCGGCGCGATGTTCCTGCTGGGCTATTACGACGACGGACGCCCCGTCATGGGCCTGCCCGGCTGCGTCATGTACGCGCGCAGCACCATCTTTGACCTCGTGCTCCCGCGCGTCGCCGCCGGCGTAACGCTGACCCGGCGCGACTTTACCACGCTGGGCGAGGGCGGGCTCTGCCTCGGCTGCCCAAGCTGCAGCTATCCCAACTGCGGCTTCGGAAAGGGAAAGGGTTGATTCCAAATGGTATATTCCGCAAGAGTGATTACCGTGAGTGACCGCTGCTGGCACGGCGAGCGCGTGGACGAGGCAGGCCCCGCCGTGGCGGAGCTGCTGCGCGCCGCGGACTACCGCGTGGACGGCGTGGTCCTCGTCCCCGACGAGCAGCCGAAAATTGAAGCGGCACTGCGGACGGCGGCGGCGGACGACGTCGCGCTCTGCGTCACCACGGGCGGGACGGGCTTCGCGCCGCGCGACGTGACGCCCGAGGCGACCCTCGCCGTCTGCGAGCGGCGCGTCCCCGGCA
>JAILRK010000189.1 GCA_024698225.1 Oscillospiraceae bacterium
CCAGTCGTTGGTGGAGGAGGTCAGCGCGGCGGTCGGCGCGGCGGCAAGCATGTCGATGTTGTAGCCGACGGAGTAGACAGCCTGGCCGTTGTCCTTCGCGGTCTGGACGGCCTTCGGCGCGCCAGGAGGTCGCGGCGGAACGCCTTGCCAACGCCGCCAGCGCCGCCGAAGCGGAGGCAAGGGACAGCTCGCTTGCCCAGGAGGCAAGCGCCCCCATCCACCTGACGCTGGATGACAATGCATAAGACAGAAAAAATGCATCTCCCTTTTCGCTGAGAAGGGGGATGCATTTTTATGGGTTGCGTTATTCGGTTTTCAGACCGCGGCGTTCAAATGCCTCAATCAGGAGGTCGAGGTCGTTGGGCAGCTTCATCGGCTCGCCGCAGAAACGGATGGCGTTCGCCACGTCCTTGAGCCCGTTGCCGGTGACGACCGAGACCACCGTGTCCTGCGCGCCGAGGACGCCCTGCGCGCAGAGCTTTTTGACGCCCGCCGTGCCCGTGACGCCCGCAGGCTCGCCGAAGACGCCGCAGGTCGTGCCGAGCAGCTTCTGCGCCGCCATAATCTCCTCGTCCGTCACGTTGACGACGATGCCGTTGCTCTCGCGAATCGCCATGAGCGCTTTGTCCGCGTTGCGCGGCACACCGACGGCGATGCTGTCCGCAAGCGTGTTCTCCTCCATCGGCTGCCAGGGCTGATTCTCCGCGATGGCGCGGTTGATGGGGTGGCAGCCCTCCGCCTGCACGGAAATGAGGCGCGGCAGGCTGTCGATGAAGCCAATGGCATAGAGGTCCTTGAGCCCCTTCCACACGCCCGCGATGGTGCAGCCGTCGCCCACGGAGATGGCGAGGTAGTCCGGCATCTGCCAGTTCAGCTGCTCCGCGATTTCGAGCGAGACGGTCTTCTTGCCCTCGGAGAGATAGGGGTTGATAGCCGCGTTGCGGTTGTACCAGCCCCACTTGTCAATCGCCTTCTTGGACAGGGCAAAGGTCTCTTCATAGTTTCCCTGCACGGAGATGACGTTCGCGCCGAAGGTCATCAGCTGGGCAACCTTGCCCTTGGGCGCGCGCTCCGGCACGAAGATGAAGCTGCGCAGGCCCGCCGCGGCGGCGTTGCCCGCCAGCGAGCTTGCCGCGTTGCCCGTGGATGAGCAGGCGATGATGCGCGCGCCCGCCTCCTGTGCCTTCGCCACCGCCATGGCGGAGGCGCGGTCCTTGAGCGAGGCGGTGGGGTTCTGCCCGTCGTCCTTAATCCAAAGGCGCCCCAGCCCCAACTGCGCGCCGAGGCGCTGCGCCTCATACAGCGGACTCCAGCCCACGCGCAGCGGTGTGTCGGGCGTGGTCTCCTCCACCGGCAGCAGCTCACGGCAGCGCCACATCGTGCGCGGACGCGCGGCGAGCTTCTCCTTCGTCAGGGTCTTTTTGACGTAGTCGTAGTCGTAAACGACGTCGAGGATGCCGCCGCACGCGCAGGTCGTGAGGTTGGGCGTCGCCTCGTAGGTCTTGCCGCAGCGGACGCATTTTGCGTGAATGACGTTTTTCATCAAAGCTCCTTTCCCGAACAGGGGCGGGGCAAGCGCCCCGCCCCTCGGCGTCGTGTGATTTACAGGGTTTTGAGGATGCCGACCTCGTCGTTAAAGGCGTCAATCAGCTCGTCAAGCTCCGCCGCCTGCGCGTGCACGGCGTCCCAGGTGCCCTCGGTGTCGTACCAGAGTGCGTTGAGGTCCTTCACGTCGCGCGCCTGCTGCTCCACCCAGGTGTAGTACTTCAGGTTGTGGATGCGCTTGCGCTCGGCATAGGTCAGCTCCAGCATGCTGTCGGTCTTGAGGCCGAGCATGTGGACGCCGTGGTCAAGCGCCGCCTCGTGTGCGCTGTACGCGCCGTGCTGCTCGTTGAGCTCGCGGATGCGGCTTTGGTACATGTCGGCGGAGTCGGTCAGCACGGTGCAGACCACGTCCTTCTCGGTGAACTCATAGTACTTCGCCATCTTGATGCAGCACAGCACGTTCGCAATGCCGCTGATGCCGAGCCAGCTCATCCTCTCCGCGTCGGCGCGGTCCATGCCCAGCTCGCTGACCATGTAGTCCACGCCCTCGGGGCAGTTGAACAGGCGCAGCAGGCGCTGACTGTCCTCATCGTCGATGGCGATTGCCATGTCGGTGTTCTTCACGTTGTGAATCCAGGGGATGTGCTTGTCGCCAATGCCCTCGATGCGGTGTCCGCCGAAGCCGTTGTTCAGGATGGTCGGGCACTGGAGCGCCTCGCCCACGGCGAGCTTGAGCCGGGGGTATTTCTCCTTGAGCAGGTCGCCCGCGGACATGGTGCCGGCGGAGCCGGAGGTGAAGCAGGCGCCGGAGAGGCGCTGTCCGGGCTGCTTGACCGCCTCGAACAGGTCGGCCAGCGCGTTGCCCGTGACGTTGTAGTGCCACAGTGGATTGCCCATTTCCTCAAACTGGTTGAAAATCATCATCGTCGGGTCCTGACGCAGCTCCCAGGTCTTGTCGAAAATCTCCTTGACATTGGACTCGCAGCCGGGCGTCGCAATGACCTGTCCCGCGATTTTCGAAAGCCACTCAAAGCGCTCGCGGCTCATCTCCGCGGGCAGAATCGCCACGCTGTCGCAGGCGAGCAGCTTGGAGTTGAACGCGCCGCCGCGGCAGTAGTTGCCCGTGGAGGGCCACACCGCATGGTGAACCGTCGCATCGAACTGACCGGTGACCAGACGCGGGGCAAGGCAGCCGAAGCTCGCGCCCACCTTGTGGCAGCCCGTGGGGAACCACTTGCCCGCCATGGCGATGATGCGGCACTTCACGCCGGAGAGCGCACTCGGGATTTCGATGTAGTTCGGCACCTCCTGATAGAGGCCGCCGCTCTCCTTTGCCTCGTTCTTCCAGGTGATGCGGAAGAGGTTGAGCGGGTTCACGTCCCACAGCCCGACGTCCTTGAGTCTGTCCTGAATTTTTCCGGGAATGGTCTCAGGATGCTCCATCTGTGCGAAGGTGGGGACGATGACGTTGTTCTCCCGTGCCTTTTCAATGTTATGCCGCAGGCCTTCCTTGTTGATGGTCAAGTCAATTTTGCCCATGGTTCTTTCCCTCCTGTTTTTCAATATAAGAATACAGTGTATACTTTGAGATTCCGAAGTATCTGGCAATCTTGTCGCCGGATTTCGTGACGAGGAACGCCCCGCTCTGGCTCAGAAAGCCAATGGCGCGCATTTTGTCGTCCTTGTTCATCAGCGCCACGGGCTTGCCCACCAGCGCCACGGACTGCGCAATCAGCTCGTCCAGCAGGTCGTTGACGTTGACGATTTTCTGCGGCTCCGAGGTGCCGGTGTCGTTGCGGGCGGCGGTCAGCTCGCGCACCGCGCCCTCCACCATCAGCAGCGCCGAGATGTCGTAGTTGATGCCGAGAATCGCCGAAACCCTGCCGTGCTTGCCGCGGATGTACATCGTGGACGACTTCAGGATTTTCCCGTCCGGCGTCTTGGTCAGATAGCACAGGCGGTCAGGCGGCTGCGCATCCGCCATGAGCGTCTGCTCCAACGCAACCTGCGAGGCGCCGTCACCGACCTTGCGCCCCGTAACGTGCCCGTTTTCAATGATAACGATGGTGCTGTCCGTGCCCTTGCCGACTACATCGTGCACGACGACCTCGCAGCCGCTGCCGAAGGTCGCTGCGATTCCCTTTGCAATCTGCCGCAGTTCATTGAGCTGTGCCGTTTCGATTGTTCTCGCCTCCCATGCGCGCTCCGTTCCGACCCCGTTTTCTCTTTCCGTCTCATTCTAATACAAGTGCACCGAAAAAAGCAATGCCTTTTCTGAAATTTTTTCAGCAATTCAAATTTTTTGTTTGACAACGCCGCAGCAGATGCTTATGATATAGGTATCTAATTATGAACAGGAGGTCGGTCCCTATGGATTTTGAAGCCATCAAGCAGGCTGCGCGTGCCTACGAGTCCGATATGATACGTTTTCTGCGCGATATGATTGCCATCCCGAGCGAGAGCTGCGGTGAAGAGCACGTCGCCAGGCGCATCAAGCAGGAAATGGACAAGCTCGGCTATGACAGCACGGCGATTGACGGGCTCGGCAACGTGATTGGCTGGATGGGCGAGGGCGAGAAAATCATCGCCATCGACAGCCACATTGACACCGTGGGCATCGGCAATCGCGCCAACTGGACGGATGACCCGTATCAGGGCTGGGAGAACGAAACGCAGATTTACGGACGCGGCGGCTCCGACCAGGAGGGCGGTCTTGCCTCCGCCGTCTACGGCGCAAAGATTATGAAGGACCTTGGGCTGATTCCCGCGGGCTATCGCATCATGGTCGTTGGCAGCGTGCAGGAGGAGGACTGCGACGGCATGTGCTGGCAGTACATCGCCAACAGGGACTTTGCCTCGCTGGAGGAGGCGCAGCAGAAGATTGAATTCGTCATCTCCACCGAGCCGACGGACGGCGGCATTTACCGCGGTCACCGCGGGCGCATGGAAATCCGCGTGGACGTGAAGGGCGTGTCCTGCCACGGCTCCGCGCCGGAGCGCGGCGACAACGCGATTTACAAGATGGCGGACATCCTGCAGGACGTGCGCGCACTCAACGAGAACAGCGCCGACGAGGACACGGAAATCAAGGGCCTTGTCAAGATGCTCGACCCGAAGTACAACCCCGAGCACTATGAGGACGCGCGCTTCCTCGGGCGCGGCACCTGCACGACCAGTGAGATTTTCTTCACCTCTCCCTCCCGCTGCGCCGTGGCGGATTCCTGCTCGATCTCCATCGACCGGCGCATGACCGCGGGCGAAACCTACCAGAGCTGCATCCGCGAGATTGAAGAGCTGCCCGCCGTGAAGAAATACGGCAAGGACGTGACCGTCAGCATGTACTGGTACGACCGCCCGGCGTGGACGGGCGAGGTCTACCGGACCGAATGCTTCTTCCCGACGTGGATCAACAAAGAGACCGCGCCGCACGTGCAGGCGCTGGTGGACGCCTATCACGCACTCTGGGGCGAGGAGCGCATCTGGGCGGACGAGGCGGCAAAGAAGACCCGCGTGGGCCGTCCGCTGTGCGACAAGTGGACGTTTTCGACCAACTGCGTCAGCATTCAGGGCCGCTATGGCATCCCCTGCGTCGGTTTCGGTCCCGGTGCGGAGTCGCAGGCACACGCACCGAACGAGATTACCTGGAAGCAGGACCTCGTCACCTGCGCCGCGCTCTATGCGGCTGCCATCCCGCTCTACAAGCCGGAGAACAAGAGCGGGAACGCCACCAGCTTCCGCCAGGAGCTCACCGGCAACGACATCCGATAAGCCCTTTGTCCGCCGGGCAAAACTATGATAAATATGACTAAGGAGGAGATTCCAATGTCCAAGCTGACGGAACTCACGCGGCAGCTCGAGCGGCTGCACATCAACAACATGTACAAAAACGACTTTTACTGGACCTGGGACAAGACCGACGAGGAGCTTGCCGCCGTCTTCACCGTGGCGGACGCGCTGCGTGACCTGCGCGAGCGCAACAAATCCACGCGCGTGTTTGACTCCGGTCTCGGCATTTCGATTTTCCGCGACAACTCCACGCGCACCCGCTTTTCCTTCGCCTCCGCCTGCAACCTGCTGGGGCTTGAGGAGCAGGTGCTCGACGAGAAGGTCAGCCAGATTGCCCACGGTGAGACCGTGCGCGAGACGGCGAACATGGTCAGCTTCATGGCGGAGGTCATCGGCATACGCGACGACATGTTCATCGGCGAGGGACACAAGTACCAGAAAACCTTCATGGACGCGCTGGAGGAGGGCTACCGCGACGGCATCCTTGAGCAGCGCCCCACGCTGGTGAATCTCCAGTGCGACGTGGACCACCCGACACAGTGCATGGCGGACATCCTGCACGTCATCCACCACTACGGCGGCGTGGAAAACCTCAAGGGCAAGAAGCTCGCCATGACCTGGGCGTACTCCCCCTCCTACGGCAAGCCGCTCTCCGTGCCGCAGGGCGTCATCGGCCTGTTCACCCGCTTCGGCATGGACGTCACGCTGGCGCATCCCGAGGGCTATGAGGTCATGCCCGAGATTGAGGAGATTGCCCGCAAGAACGCCGCGGCAACCGGAGGGAGCTTCCGCAAGTGCAACTCCATGCAGGAGGCCTTTGCCGACGCCGACATCGTCTACCCAAAGAGCTGGGCGCCCTTTGCCGCCATGGAGGAGCGCACGACGCTCTATCAGGCGGGCGACAAGGCGGGCATCGACGCGCTGGAGCAGCGCCTGCTCGCCCAGAACGCCACGCACAAGGACTGGGCCTGCACCGAGGAGATGATGAAGCTGACGAAGGACGGCAAGGCGCTGTATCTGCACTGCCTGCCTGCCGACATCTCGGGGCTCTCCTGCGAGATGGGCGAGGTGGACAGCAGCGTGTTTGACCGCTACCGCGTGCCCCTGTACAAGCAGGCGAGCTTCAAGCCCTATATCATTGCGGCAATGATATTCCTTGCCCGTGTGAAGGACCCCGTCCGCACGCTCATGGCGCTGGACGCCTCCGATGCGCAGCGCAAGAGGTTCTGAACATATTGGATACAATGGTACGTTTTGGCGAAAACGACAAGTAATTTCTGAAGTATTTGTTGAAAAACAAGAATTTGAGTCTTGTATTTTCCTCGCAAAACCATTATGATTGTTTTGTTAGGGTCGATTGGCTTCCGCTGTCGGCCACAGAATGATTGGATTATGAGAAAAGGAGAGAAATTATGAAGAAATTCCTTGCACTGTTCCTCGCTCTCGTCATGACGCTCGCGCTCGTCGCCTGCGGCGGCAACAACGCCGCCCCCGCCGAGACCGCGCCTGCCGAGACCCCCGCCGCGCAGAGCGGCGATAGCGCTGCTGCCGAGACCCCTGCTGCGCCCGAGGCCAGCAAGCTGAAGGTTGGCGTTGTGCTCGTCGGCGACGAGAACGAGGGCTACACCTTCGCCCACATCGACGGCATCCGCAAGGCTGCTGCCGCGGTGGGTCTTGCCGACTCCGACATCGTATGGTTCTACAACATTCCCGAGTCCGAGGAGTGCTACGACAAGTGCATTGAGTGCGTCGAGCAGGGTTGCACGCTGGTGATTACCAACTCCTACGGTCATCAGTCCTACTGCCAGCAGGCAGCGGACGAGAACCCCGAGGTCCAGTTCATCGCCATGACCGGCGACACCGCGATGAAGTCCGGTCTCGCCAACTTCCACAACGCCTTCAACATGACCTTCGAGTCCCGCTACGTCTCCGGTATCGTCGCGGGCATGAAGCTCAAGGAGATGATGGACGCCGGTCTCGTCACCGACCCGCACATCGGCTACGTCGGCGCGTTCCCCTATGCCGAGGTGGTTTCCGGTTACACGGGCTTCTTCCTGGGCATCAAGTCCATCGTTCCCGAGGCGCACATGGACGTCCAGTATACCAACTCCTGGTTCAACATCCAGGACGAGGGCAAGGCCGCTGAGGCGCTGATGGCGCTTGGCTGCTGCATCATCGGTCAGCACGCCGACTCCACCGGCGCGCCGAAGGCCGTCCAGACCGCGAAGGACAACGGTCAGGCTGTCTACTCCGTCGGCTACAACATCGACATGCTTGCCGCCGCGCCGACCGCCGCGCTGACCTCCTCCACCAACGACTGGAGCGTGTTCTACACCGAGACCTTCCAGACCCTGCTCGACGGCGGCACGCTGCCGACCGACTGGGCGAAGGGCTACGAGGCGGGCGCCGTTGGCATCACCCCGCTTGGACCCGAGGTTGCCGAGGGCACCGCTGAGGCGGTCAAGGTCGCTGAGGACGCCATCAAGGCCGGCACGCTGCACGTCTTCGACACCAAGACCTTCACCGTCGGCGGTGCTGAGGTCACCTCCGCGCTGACCTTCGACTCCGACGGCGACTGGACCAACGACACCAACGAGGGCATCGTGGACGGTTACTACCACGAGTCCGAGTACATCTCCGCGCCGTCCTTCTCCCTGCGCATTGACGGCATCACCGAGCTCAACTGAGTCCTTTGTGAAAAGGCTGCCCCGAGCGGGCAGCCTTTTCCTTTTCTCCACGGCAGCCGCACTGTCCGCAGCCCGTTTTTTCTTTGCGTGTTTCGGCACAAACCGGTTTACAAGCGGGGGTTTCTCTGTTAAAATATGGACACATCAGTTTTTTTGACTATAGACCAGAAAGGGTGATTGCCTTGGCTTCCTGTGCCATCAAGATGGAAAACGTCACCAAGCGCTTTGGCAAGGTCGTCGCAAACGACCACATCAATCTGGAGCTGCGCGAGGGCGAGATTCTTTCGCTGCTGGGGGAAAACGGCAGCGGAAAAACCACGCTGATGAACCAGCTCTCCGGCATCTATTATCCCGACGAGGGGCAGATTTATGTTCACGACAAGCCCGTGACCATCTCCTCCCCCAAGGACGCGTTTGACAACGGCATCGGCATGATACACCAGCACTTCAAGCTGGTTGACGTGTTCACCGCAACGGAGAACATCGTCCTCGGTCTTGATGGCGAGGGAAAATTCGACCTCAAGGCCGCGGGCGAGAAAATCCGCACCATCTGCGAAAAATACGGCTTCGACATCCGGCCCGAGCAGAAGATTTACGACATGTCCGTCTCCCAGAAGCAGACGGTGGAGATTGTCAAGGTCCTCTTCCGCGGCGCGGACATCCTGATTCTTGACGAGCCGACGGCGGTGCTGACCCCGCAGGAGACGGACAAGCTCTTTGACATCATGCGCGCGATGAAAAAAGACGGCAAGAGCCTCATCATCATCACGCACAAGCTGCACGAGGTGCTTGACGTCAGCGACCGCGTGGCGGTGCTGCGCAAGGGCGAGTACATCGGCGACGTGATGACGAAGGACGCCAACCAGCAGTCGCTCACCGACATGATGGTCGGGCACAGCGTCACGCTGAACATTGACCGTCCCATGCCGAAGGACCCCAAGCCGCGCCTTGAGCTCAAGAACCTGACCGTCTACGACGAGCTGGGCGTCAAACGCCTGGACGACGTGAGCTTCACCGTCATGGGCGGCGAGATTCTCGGCGTCGCCGGCGTGGCGGGCAGCGGTCAGAAGGAGCTGCTGGAGTCCATTGCGGGCCTCTATCCCGTCCGCAGCGGTGAGATCGTCTTCCACAACCCACAGTCCGGCAAGAGCGAAAACCTGGTCGGCAAGGACCCGCTGGACATCAAGCGCGCGGGCGTCGGCATGGCCTTCGTGCCGGAGGACCGCCTCGGCATGGGGCTGGTCGGCTCGATGGGCATGACGGGCAACATGCTGCTGCGCTCCTATCGCAAGGGCACGGGCCTGTTTGTGGACAGAAAGCAGCCCGAGAAGCTTGCCAACAGCATCTGGAAGGATTTGGAGGTCGTGACGCCAAGCACCGCCTTCCCCGTGCGCCGCATGTCCGGCGGCAACGTGCAAAAGGTGCTCGTCGGGCGCGAGATTGCCCAGGAGCCGGCGGTGCTGATGTCCGCCTACGCCGTGCGCGGTCTTGACATCAACACCTCGTACACCATTTACAATCTTCTGACCGCCGAAAAGATGAAGGGCGTCGCCGTCATCTACGTCGGCGAGGACCTTGACGTGCTGCTGGAGCTGTGCGACCGGCTGGTCGTGCTCTGCGGCGGTCAGGTCTCCGGCGTGGTGGACGCGCGCACGATAACCAAAGAAGAAGTCGGTCTGCTGATGACCCAGCACAGAAAGGAGGGCGCGTGATGGCTAAGGCTGCACATACGACACGCGAACCCGTGATTCTCATGTCCAAGCGCGGCGAGCTGCTGCCGCCGTGGAAGTCCTGGGGCATCCGCGTCATCGGCTTCCTGCTGAGCCTCGTGGTCAGCGGCATCGTGATTATGATGGTCTCCGGGCTGAACCCCGCGGCGGTGTTCGCCACCATGCTCGACGGCGCCGTGGGCACGACCAAGCGCTCGTGGGTCACGGTGCGCGACGCGATGACGCTGCTGTGCATCGCCGTCGGTCTTGCCCCGGCGTTCAAGATGCGCTTCTGGAACATCGGCGCCGAGGGTCAGATTCTCGTCGGCGCCATTGCCTCCGCGGCGTGCATGATTTACCTCAAGAACCTGCCCACGCTGCTGCTGATTCCCGTGATGATTTGCGCGAGCCTGATTGCGGGCGGAATCTGGGGCTTCTTCCCCGGCCTGTTCAAGGCGCGCTGGAACACGAACGAGACGCTCTTCACGCTGATGATGAACTACATCGCCATTCAGCTCACGAGCTTCTTTGTCGCCCTGTGGGAGAACCCCTTCGGCTCCAACAGCGTCGGCGTCATCAACTCGCAGAACAAGCAGGGCTGGCTGCCCAACCTGCTGCAGGAGGGCTACAACAAGGACTTCGGCTGGAACGTCATCATCGTGCTGACGGTGACGCTGATTATGTACCTGTACATGAACCACTCCAAGCACGGCTATGAGATTTCCGTCATCGGCGACAGCGAGAACACCGCGCGCTATGCCGGTATCCGCGTCAACCGCGCCTACGTCCGCACCATCGTCTTCTCCGGCGCAATCTGCGGTCTGGCGGGCTTCGTCGCCGTCAGCGGCGCAAGCCACACCATCTCCACCTCCACCGCGGGCGGGCGCGGCTTTACCGCCATCATCGTGGCGTGGCTGGCCCAGTTCAACAGCGTGGTCATGATTGTCTTCTCCTTCCTGCTGGTCTTCCTGCAGAAGGGCGCACAGGCGATTGCCTCCACCTACAACCTCTCGCAGGAGGTCAGCGAGATGATTACCGGCATCATCCTCTTCTTCCTGCTCGGCAGCGAATTCTTTGTCAACTATACGGTTCACTTCCGCGGAAAGAAGGTGGCAAAATGACCATCGTACAACTGCTGACACTGATTAACTCCGCCATTGCCTTCGGCACGGTCATCATGCTCGGCGCCATCGGCGAGATTCTCATCGAGAAGGCGGGCAACCTCAACCTCGGTATCCCGGGCATCATGTACCTCGGCGGCATCGGCGGCATGATAGCCGCGTTCTTCTATGAGCTTCACGGCGGGGCGTCCCCCGTCGTCGGGCTGATTCTCAGCTTTGTCTGCTCGATGCTCTTTGCGGCGCTCGGCGGACTGATTTACGCGTTTCTGACCATCACGCTGCGCGCCAACCAGAACGTCACAGGTCTGACGCTGACCATCTTCGGCGGCGGCGTTGCCAACTTCTTCGGCGCGAGCCTCAACACCCTCGCCGGCGGCGTCGGTCAAATCAGCGTGCCGGTGACCTCCAGCGCATACATCGCCTACACGCCGCTGGGCTATATGGGCACCTTCGGCAAGCTGTTCTTCGCCCACGGCTTCATGGCGTATCTCGCCATCGCACTGGCGATTGCCATGCGCTACTTCCTCAACCGCACGCGCACGGGTCTGAACCTGCGCGCCGTCGGCGAGAACCCCGGCACGGCAGACGCGGCGGGCATCAACGTCACCGCATACAAGTACCTCGCCATCATCGTCGGCGCGGCCATCGCGGGGCTTGGCGGTCTGTTCTACACGATGGACTACATCAAGGGCACCTGGGCGAACGACGGCACCATCGAGGGCCTGGGCTGGCTGGCGGTCGCGCTGGTCATCTTCGCCACGTGGAAGCCGCTCAACGCCATCTGGGGCTCCTATCTCTTCGGCTTCGTCTACTGGGCGTATCTCTACATCCCCGGTCTGAGCCGCCGCTCGCTGGAGCTGTTCAAGATGCTGCCCTACGTCATCACGCTGGTCGTGCTGATTATCGTGTCGCTGCGCAAGAAGCGCGAGAACCAGCCGCCCGCCAGCCTCGGTCTGAGTTACTTCCGCGAGGAGCGCTGAACCCCGCAGCCGGTCAGACCGCTGCAAAACAAAAAAACGAAAGAGCGGCGTCTGCCGCTCTTTCTCATAGGAGGAACACCATGTCCACCCTGCTGATTCGAAACATCCGGACGCTCGTCTCCTGCGACGATGCCGACCGTGTGTATGAGAACACCGACCTCTATGCGGAAAACGGCGTCATCCGCGCCATCGGCACTGCCCTGCCGCACTCTGCCGACACGGTGCTTGACGCCTCGCACATGCTCTGCTATCCCGGTCTTGTCAACACACACCACCACCTCTACCAGGTGTTTTCCCGCAATCTGCCGCAGGTGCAGAACATGGAGCTGTTCGACTGGCTGAAAACCCTCTACGAGCTCTGGAAGAACCTTGACGCGGAGGTGCTGCGCCTCGCGTCGCTTGTCGGCATGGGCGAGCTGCTCAAGCACGGCTGCACCACCTGCTTCGACCACCACTACGTCTTCCCCCACGGCAGCGGCGACCTGCTCGGCGCGCAGTTCGACGCGGCGGACGCGCTGGGCATGCGCTTCCACGCCTCCCGCGGCAGCATGGACCTCTCCGTCAAGGACGGCGGGCTGCCGCCGGACAGCGTGGTGCAGACGGTGGATGAGATTCTGCGCGACAGCGCGGACGCCATCGCGCGCTTCCACGACCCGAAGCCCCACGCCATGCACCGCGTCGCGCTGGCGCCCTGCTCGCCCTTCTCGGTGTCTGCCGACCTGCTGCGCGAAAGCGCGGTGCTGGCGCGGCAATCCGGCGTGCGCCTGCACACGCACCTGTGCGAGACGAAGGACGAGGAGGCGTACATGCGCGCGCGCGAGGGCGTGCGCCCGTTGGCGTATATGGAGCGCCTCGGCTGGCTGGGCAGCGACGTCTGGTATGCGCACGGCATCCACTTCAACGACGAGGAGCTGAAGCTGTTGGCGGACACGGGCACCGGCGTCGCCCACTGCCCCATCTCCAACATGAAGCTCGCCTCCGGCGTGGCGCGCGTACCCGAAATGCTGCGCCTCGGCGTGCCCGTCGGGCTGGCGGTGGACGGCTCCGCCTCCAACGACGGCTCCAGCCTGATGGAGGAGCTGCGCGTGGCGTATCTGCTCCACCGGCTGCACAGC
>JAILRK010000191.1 GCA_024698225.1 Oscillospiraceae bacterium
CAGGAAAAGGGCTGGCTCCGCCGCGAGAACGGCAAGCGGAATGGCCGCTGGGAGCTGGGCGGTGCCGTGAAGGATATGCTGTAAACGGCGCGCCAAAGCTGCGTGGTCATATTGCTGTGTTTGTCATTGGGGACGGTTCCGGATTGAAAAGCTCTCCTGCATCCGTTATAATCCTGTCATACCGGTTTACCGGAAAGCGAAATCGAAGACCCGTTGTTTTTGGGAATGCGCCCGCGTGAGGGCATGAACGCAAAGGAGAGAACCACCATGAAACCAGTCCCGTTTTTCTATCCCTCCCGTGATGCGTTGGACCGCGCCGACAAGCTCACGGAGCCGGAGATTGCAAGCGCAAACAACACCGTGTTTTCCGAGGGCGGCCTTCTGATGGCGCAGCTGGGGATGCAGCTTTCCGTCAAGATGGAGATGTCTGGAACAGGCCTTTCCGTCTCCTCCGACAAGGTCCCGGAGACGAACGGCGTGCCGCGCCTGTTCCTCTTCAAAGACGGCAAGATCTCCTCGTTGCAGGAAAGCGGAATTCAGGTCGGCACGAAGGACTTCTGGGCGTCGGCGGTCAAGGGGCAGCTCTTTGCCTATCCCGCAGGCGCGGCGCACCCGGTGCAGCTGCTCATGGAGGCAAAGGGCGGCGGCAGGACGCCGAGCGTCAGCGTCTCGGAGCCGCTGGACCCAAATCGGCTTCCGGCGCTCCCGGCGTATCAGCCGGAACAGCTGCCGAGGAAGCCCCGATGGTATCACAGGCTGTTCAAGTTCGGCAGCAACCGGGCGCTGTGCGACAGATACGACGCCGCCGTGCGGGATTCCGCACAGAAAGAGGCCGCGTGGAACCAGAAGAACAGGGAGACCGGCGAGGCCATGCGCGCCGCCGCGCAGGGAATCCGCGACGCTTACGGCGCGAGGCGCGACGAGGACTCGCTTGACACGGAGCGCACGGAACAGGAGACGATGCTCCGGAATTACCGTCAGAAGGCCGAACTGCAGACCTTGCGGGAGCAGAGGGAGCAATTGAGCAGCCACATCGAGGACGCAGACCGCGGCGTGAAAAATTGCATGAGCTTCTATCAGCCGACGCCGAAGCTGAACACGGCCTGGCTCAGGAAGGACGGAGGAGACCGCATCTGCACCGAGGAATCGTTTCAAACGCTCAAGCCCCTGGACGGCGAGGCAATTCACAACGTCAAAATCGGCGGCGAGGGTGTGAGCGATTTGGAGTTCACGGCGCTTGCCCTGTACGCCGCCCACGACCCGGCCATCGGCATCGAGGCGCAGAAGGTGTCCGCCGACCCCGCGCCCATCGTCGACGCTCTGAAGGCCGCGGGCTTTCAGGAGGGGGAGGCGAAGGAATACATCTCCAAATCGGTCAGCGAACCGTACACCCGCAGTCTGATGCGTCAAACCCCCAGAGGCGATTCGGACAGATATTTTGAAAGCGCCGTGCAGCCCGGACGCGAGGCGGCGTTTGCCGCGCTGCAGGCGTATCAGAACGGCGACAAGAAGCCGCTTGCCGACATTCTGGCGCGAACGGTCGCGGAGGCGGGCGATACATCGCGCTACAGCGCATTCCTGGATTCGGATTTCTTTGCTTCCAATCGCGTGGCGCTGGCAGCGGTCAATCTGATGGAGCGCGACAAGGACCTGGCAAAGCTGGCAGAGAAGACGTATCAGGAAAAGGAGAACGCATTCCGCAGGAATCACCCGGATATCCCGGCCAACCCCAGCTTCAGCGCGCAGCTCAGCAGCATCCGCCAACTCGACAGGATGGACAGACTTCTTGAGGACGCCAACCGCAGCAAGCTTGCCCTGCTGGATGCACAGCTCAACCAGACCAGGATGAACGGGAGGGAAAAGAAGACGCACCTCAGGACCATTCTGAAAGCAAACTTTGTCGCGGAGGACTATAAGAATGCGGGGGAGGCAGCGGAGAAAAGCAAAGACTACCAAAGCCTCACCTCGCGTGCTCTTGACATCACGCCGCTGAAGCAGAGCGGGCTCGGGTCCAAGGGCGGCAGCTCGATTCCCGTCGCACCCGGGACCATCCTGTTGACGGGCCTGCAGGAACGCTATCACCCGAAGCCGAAGATTCTGGGCGTTCTGGGCTCGGAAAAGGCAACGGCGCAGCTGGACGAGGCCATCGACGACCTGATTGACCGGGACCGTCTGCTGTATGAAAGCTCCTCCGTGCTCTCAGAGAAGCTGTTCGGGCAAAACAAGGACTACACGGAGAAGCTGCCGGAAAAGCTGCACAAGCAGACACAGTCCCAGATGCAGAACGCCGCCCCCGCACCCGACCGGACGCTGCGGAACAACCGCTCCCCGGAGGAGGCCGTCCTTCAGGGCCCCTGATTCTGAAAGGCGTGCGGCAGGCGGGCAAGACCTGGGTTCTTAGGGAATTCGGCAGGCGTTATTATGAAACCACAGCATATTTCAACTTTGATGAGAGCCCGGACTACCGGCAATTCTTTGGATCAGACCGACCGGCTGATCGGGCTGGCGCCGGAGCAGAAAAAATGAAGATAGCTCCACGCCGTCACATTATCCTTGACAATTCGGTCCGAATCGCATAGAGTAAGCCCAAGAGGTGATTCGCATGGAAATGAGGCTCGGGAAAATCACAGCCAGCAAAGCAGGCGGAACTGCGGCGAGCGGGGCAAAAACCTATAAGCTGTCCCTGCCGTCGGCATGGGTTGCCGCTATGGGCTTGGCCGGAGGCGGTGACCGCGTGGTCCTCTCCTTCGATGGCGAGGCGATTGCCGTTCGTCTGAGACAGAGCATGGCGCAGTACAAAACAGCGCGCCTGGCGCAGGGGCACGAGCTGCTGGAAGTCCGCTACTACAACGGTGATGCTCTCTGCACCTTGATTTACGCAGACAAAACCGCACAGGACCTTTGCGCTGAAAACCACACGGACCATCCTGTTAAAACCGCGTTCGGAAAGAACCTGTTGCCAACGTGGGCGGATTTGGAAGCGTTTCTCGAAGAACGTTGCATCCCCCGGCAGCGAGCAGGACTGCGGGAGTAGCTGGAGGCGCTTGGGCTGGAGGAATATGACCGTATCTATATTAATCAAAA
>JAILRK010000197.1 GCA_024698225.1 Oscillospiraceae bacterium
CGCCCGTTCTGCGCGCTCTCGCTCCTGCTCCGCGCGCTGCGCCTCCTGCTCGGCGCGCTGTGCCTCCCGTGCCGCGCGCTGCGCCGCCTGCTCGGCGTGATAGGCGCGCGCGGCGTTTCTGGACTCCTGCACGTTGGGGTCCACGGGCCTGCCGTGCCGGTCGCGCGGAAGCTCGAAGCAGGTCATCGGGAAGGGGTGCTCCGTGACCACGGGGATGGGCTTTGTCATCAGCTTCTCGATGTTGCGGACGTATTTCTGCTCCCAATACTCGCTGAAGGAGACCGCCTCGCCGGAGCGCCCCGCGCGTCCCGTGCGCCCGATGCGGTGGATGTACTCCTGCGGGGTGTCGGGGATGTCGTACTGGACAATCAGGGAGACGTTCTCCGCGTCAACGCCGCGCGCAAGCAGGTTCGTCGAAACCAGAATGCGCGTTTTGCCGCTGCGCAGGTCGGCAAATTTCTTCTGCCGCGCGTTCATGCTCATGCCCGCGGTCGTCACGTCCGCGGCAAAGCCGTTTTCGCGCAGCTTCTCCGCTACCATGCGGGAACGGAACTTCGTCGCCGTGAAAATCAG
Source organism: Oscillospiraceae bacterium (assembly GCA_024698225.1). Taxonomy (GTDB): domain Bacteria; phylum Bacillota; class Clostridia; order Oscillospirales; family Oscillospiraceae; genus Hominicoprocola. Next base: position 574 of record JAILRK010000197.1, read on the forward strand.
CACCGTTCCGTCAAAGCCCTGTGACAGGACGTGGAGCAGCAGCGGCAGCTTGTTCTCGCGGTCCACGTAGTAGAGCGACTGCGCAATGGTCTCCACCGTTGAGTTCCGGGGCTGTGCCAGCTTGAGCACATAGTTTCCCATCAGCTCGTGCGCGGTGGCCTCCATCTGCTTCGGCATCGTTGCCGAGAACATGAGCATCTGCCGCTGCGCGGGCACGAAGGAAAGAATCTCCTTCGTGTCGGCAAGGAAGGTCGACTCAAAGAGCTTGTCCGCCTCGTCCAGCACCACGGTCTCGCAGCGGTCAAAGAGCCCCTGCGGCGGCTCCGGCTGCGTCAGGATGTCCCGGAGGCGTCCGGGCGTGGAGACGAGCACGTCGGGGGTCTGTTTCGTGAGCATTTTGAACTGCTTCGCCATGTCCACGCCGCCGAAGACACAGTCGCAGCGCAGCGGCAGGTATTCGGCGTAGGAGCGAAGGTTCTCCCGCACCTGCAGCGCAAGCTCGCGCGTCGGCACGATGACAAGCGCGCGGACGCGGTGCTCTCCCGCCGCCCGTGTGGAAAGCTGCTGTAAAATGGGCGCGCCGTAGGCCAGCGTTTTGCCCGAGCCCGTCTGCGCCAGCGCAAGCACGTTGTGCCCCTGCAGGACCTCGGGAATCACTTCCTCCTGAATGGTCGTCGGCTCGCTGATGCCAAGCTCCTCAAGCGAGCGCCCAATGGCGTCGCACAAATTGAAATACTGAAATGAAATGGGGGGTTCCTCCTTTGTCTGTGCGGCGGCGGTCGCCGCCGTTGTTTGCCGTCCGTCACAGTGCGGCGGCACGGCAGGAACGATGTGCATGCCGCACATCACTCCATTTTAATTATACGCCAATCGCCGTGAAAAGGCAACCGCAAAATACCGCTCTTGACCGGACGCGTCCCGGACCGCGCAGAAAACGCGAGCGCGCGGCGCGGCGGACTGCTCCGCCGCGCTGCGCGCCCGTCGAGAGGGAACTCACATCAAATATCCAACGCGGCGTGATAGCCCTGATAGACCGCGTGGGTGATGGTATCGGGTTTGACGCAGTTGCCGATGGCAAAGAACTTCGGTGCGCTGCCGCGCAGCTCGTCCACGACCGCCGTGTTCGGCTTCAGCCCGAGACCGCAGAGAATCGAGTCGCCGGGAATCTCCACCGTATCGCCGTTCGCGGCGGCGCAGGTCACGCCGTGCTCGTCTGCGCGCTCGCAGCGGCAGGAGGTGTGGACGGCGACGCCGCATTTCTCCAGCTCCGCCATCAGCAGCGGACGGTAGCGCACGTTCGCATCGGGGCAGAGCGTGTCGCGCATCTCGACCAGGTGGACCGTCTTCCCCTCGCGGGCAAGGCAGACCGCCAGCTCGCAGCCGACCAGCCCGCCGCCAAGCACGATGGCGGTGCGCCCGATTTCGTCCTTGCGCAGATAGTAGTCCTCCGCGGGAATCATGTTCTTCGCCTCACGCAGACCCGGAATCGGCGGAATCAGCGGCTCGCTGCCCGCCGCAACAATCAGCGCGTCCGGCGCCTCGCGCTCGACGTAGGCGCGGTCCACGCGGGTGTTCAGGCGAATCTCCACGCCCGCCTGCTCGCAGAAATGGCGGTACGTCCCCGCAAGCCGGTACATCTCGTACTTGAACGGAATCGCCGCCTCGCCCTTGAGCAGACCGCCGACGGCGTCCGTCGCCTCGCACAGCGTGACGCTGTGCCCGCGCCGCGCGGCGGTGTAGGCGGCGTAAAGTCCGCCGGGACCTCCGCCGACCACCAGCACCTTTTTCGGGTCTGGGGACTTGGGAAGCTCGCCGAAGCCCTCGCTCTCTCTGCCAATGAGCGGGTTGACCGTGCAGCGGCGCGTGAAGGTGGCGGCGCGCTCCGCCATGCAGGTGAAGCAGCGCAGACATGCGACAATCTCGTCGTCGCGGTTCTCCATGACCTTGTTCGGCAGCTGGGGGTCCGCCAGCAGCTGCCGCGCCATCTCCACCACGTCCGCCTTGCCGGAGGCGATGATTTCCTCCATCATGGCGGGGTCGCTCAGACCGCCGACGGTGGCGACGGGCTTGCTGACGTGCTTTTTGATTTCGGCGGCGAGGTAGACGTTTCTGCCGTGCGCCTCGAACCACGAGGGGTGCGTGATGCCAAAGGTCTTCTGATAGGTGCCCGCCGTGACGTGGAGGAGGTCAACGAGGTCCTCCACCGCCTGCGCGATGCGCACGCCCTCGTCGAGGTGATAGCCGCCGTCCACGAACTCGTCGCCGCTGAGGCGGAACTCGATGGGGAAGCCGGGACCGACCGCGGCGCGGACCGAGGCAAGCACCTCGCGCGCAAAGCGGACGCGGTTTTCCAGGCTGCCGCCGTATTCATCCGTGCGGTGGTTGAACAGCGGGGAGAGGAACTGGTTGATGAGCCAGCCGTGCCCGCCGTGCACCATGACCATGCGGAAGCCCGCGCGCTTGGCGAGCGCCGCCGCCTCGCCGTAGGCCCTGACGATTTCGTCAATGGTCTGCTTGTCGAGCGCGCGAATCTCCAGCCCGTCGGCACGGACCCCCGCAGAGGGGCCGTACTGCGCCATCGCCGCCTTGCGGTTCTTGTCGGCGAGGTAGGTGCCGGAGAACTGCCCGGAGTGGGACAGCTCCACCGAGGCAACCGCGCCGTGGCGGTTGATGGCGTCCGCCGTGTAGGTGAAGCTCGGCAGACTGTCCGGTACGCTCAGGTCCAGGCGGAAGGCGTGGCTGCCGTCGGTGGGGTGCACCATGCACTCCGAGACCGTGACCGCCGCCGCGCCGCCGTAGGCGCGCAGCTCGTAGAATTTGAGACTGCGCGGCCCGATGCAGCCGTCCGCCGTGATGTCCGTGCCGCCCATCGGCGAGGAGAACATGCGGTTGCGGAACGTGACGTTGCCCAGCCGGATGGGCGCGCAGAGATGAGGATACTTGTACTCCATGGTCATTCTCCTTTTCGGTTTAACCTGCCAGGGCCGTCCACAGCGCCGAGATGACGAAGGCGAGCGGAAGCCCGGGCAGAAGATTCAGCACCTTGATGTCCGTCTTGATGCGGCTGAGGCGCAGACCCGCGCTCAGCGTGACGATGCCGCCCATGGCGGAAAAGTCGGCAATCATCTCCGGCGTGATGTACGGCGAAACGAGCCCGGAGACGAAGAACAGCAGCAGGAACACAGCGAGCTGCGGCAGACCGAGGCAGGGAATCAGCTTCCCGAGCAGCGCGCCGAAGATACAGGCGGTGATGCCGTCCAGAATCGCCTTGGTGACGAGGATGCTGCCGTCGCCGGTCATGCCCTCATAGAGCGCGCCGTACCAGCCCGTGCCGCTGAAGCAGAACAGCACCACCACCGTGGAGACCTGAATGAGATAGGTCTCGTCCACGCGCGCCCCGCGCATCAGGCGGTTCGTCAGCGCCGTGACCAGCCGGTTGACCGACTGCTCCAGCTGCAGCGCCTCGCCCGCCAGCGCGCCGACAATCATCGACAGCACCGCCGCCGAGAGGTTGTGCACGCGCAGAATCAGCACGATGCCCATGACGATTGCCGCCATGCCGAGCAGATTGTTCAGCAGGGACTTCCAGCGCCCGGACAGCCGCTCACCCAGCAGGCAGCCGAGTACGCCGCCAAGCACGACAGAGGAAACGTCGGTCAGAATTCCGCCTGGCATATCTGTGTTCTCCTTTGCTTATCGCATGATTTGGTCCAGTTGGTCCATGAAAAAGCTCAGCGCGACGAAGTCCGGGTCGTCAAAGTCCCGCCCGAAGCAGAACATGCGCATGTCGCGCTCCGCCATGCCCGACGCGCCCCACGCGGCGCGCTCGGCCTGCGCGGGGTCAAAGGCGTCGATGAGACGCAGCATTTTGTCGATGAAGTCCGCGCCCAGCGGCTCGGGCCAGTGCGCGCTGAGGATGTCGCGCAGGGGCAGGCGCTTTGTCCGCTCCAGCGCGGCGCGATAGACGCTCAGCGGCACGCCCGCGCCGTAAAACACGCGCTTGAGAATCGCGTCGCCGCAGAGCAGCAGCCGCGTGCGCTCGTCAAACAGGGCGATGCTGCCGGCGGTGTGCCCGGGAATCTCGACCACGCGCAGCCTGCGTCCGCCGAGGTCCAGCGTCTCGGCGTCGCGCAGAAAGCGGAAGCGGTAGCCGCCGCCCGCTTTGACCGCGGCGCAGGCGTCGCGCTGCCCGGGGATTTGGTAGAACAGCACGCCCTGCGTGTCGGCGGTCTCGTGCTCGCCCACCCACACCTCATCAAACTGCCCGTTGCCGCCGGAGTGGTCGGGGTGGATGTGCGTGTTCACCACGGTGAGCGGCAGGTCCGTCAGCGTGCGGACGTATGCCGCAAGGTCGGAGATGCCAAAGCCCGTGTCAATCAGCAGCGCCCGCTCGCTGCCCGTCACCAGATAGGACAGCACGTAGCCCCAGCCCGGCAGCCGCCCGGGTCCGGGCAGATAGCCGGGGCAGCGAATGGCGTAGATGCCCTCGCCCGCGCGCCAGGACCGGCACTGTGTCTCGTGGTCGTCGATGCCAAGTGTGATGTGCATACGCTGCCTCCTTAATAGACGCCGCGCAGGGATTCCGTCAGTGCGATGAGCTCCGGGTCAAGCTGCGCGTAGGGTGCGATGTGTGTGAAGATTGCGGCGGTCAGCCCACAGAGGTCGTCGATGCTCTGGTTGAGCATCATCGGCTTGCCGTCCACCTGAAACTCCACGGGAAACACGCCGCGGAAGCGGAACTCCTGCCGCTGCGCGCCGGAGAACGACGCCCAGCGCAGCAGCGTTTCGCGCCCGAGCTGACGGCAGAGCAGTCCCTCGTCCGTCACCGTGTAGGAGATGCCGCGGGCGTAGCGGTCGGAGATGCGCAGCGTCAGCCGCGCAATGAGGATGCCCAGCAGCAGAAAGCCCAGCGCCATCGGCGCGCCCACCGCCTGCGGGAACGCCTCGCCGAAGAGATAGTGGTAGATGAAGTAAAAGGTGAAGACAATCAGACTGTTGACGACGACCGAGGCGTACTGCAGCCGCCGGAAGCGCCGTCCAACGCGATAGGTGTTCTTCATGGCCGCTCCCTTCTTTATATAACCAAAGAGAATGTAGAATGAAGTTCATTATAATTTGTATGAATAGTGTAGCGCAGACAGGCGCGCTTGTCAATTTCTATTCGCACATTCGCCTGACGAAAAATTTTTTCGATTTTTGTAAAATTTTTCCTGTTTGCTCTTTTCAAATCCGAATCTTTCTGCTATACTCACTATAAGCTAATATTATCTAAAGACCATTTTACTATAATATCAGGTTATTATGGAGGGGAAGCTATGGAACCAAAGGCCTATCCCGGGTATGAGTACAACGTGAACCTGTACCGCATCATCGCCGAGGGAAGCGACGAGGAACGCGCGGCGGCGCGCGAGGCGCAGCGCCGCTACATCAGCGCATACACCAAACCGGAGGGACTGAAGATGGAGGACCTCACCATTCCGGGCGGTGACGGTCAGCCGATGGCGCTGCGCGTCTTCACCCCCGCGGGACTGCAAACGCCCGCGCCCATCGTGATGGACGTACACGGCGGCGGCTGGGTCGGCGGCAATCTGGACATCGACAACTACCGCTGCATCGCGCTCGCAACGGGCACGCCCTGCATCGTCGTGAGCGTGGACTACCGCCTCTCCAACGCGGAGACGCACTTCCCCGCCCCGCTGATGGACTGCTACGCGGCGGTGACCTGGCTGGCCGAGCACGCCGCGGAGCTGGGCGGTGACCCGACGCGCATCGCGCTGCACGGCACCAGTGCGGGCGCGAACCTCTGCGCAGGACTTGCGCTCTACATCCGCGACCACACGGGCCCCAACCTCTCGCTCGTCATCCTCAACTGCCCGCCGCTCTCGCTGCGCAACAGCTACTCCAAGCGGCAGTTCCCGCAGTTTGCGCTCAACACCAACGACAAGCGCGACTCGGCGGAGATGGTCTTCCTCGGCAACCTCAACGGTGCGGTGCCCTCCTACTACGCCTTCCCCGACTACTGCACCGACCTGGAGCTGCTGCCGCCGCACTACATCATCGTCGGCGAGTACGACACGCTGCGCGACGACGGGCTGCGCTACGCCATGCGCCTGCTTGAGAGCGGTGTCCCCTGCGAGCTGCAGGTCGCGCCGCGCGTGGGGCACGGCTTCTGCGTGGTGGACGCGCCGCTGACGCACTGGGTGCACAAGGGCTGCTGCGCCTCCCTGCGCCGCGAATTCGGCATGGAAATCGTCGAATTCTGATTCGGCGTTTCATGATACCGGACGGGCTTCAGGACCCCGTCCGTCTTCCTCCGACCGGGCCGCCGTCAGGCGGTCCGGTTTTTTCAAAATCGCCTCCTGTTTGCTTTGACAGGCGGCGGGCGGTTGGCTATAATGAAGCTGTGAAACGGCGCCGGTATGGTCCGGCGCCGCACAGAGACGGAGGCTGATTCCATGCTCAACCGGGAATACGAATACGTTGCTGCCATCGCGCAGGAGGGCACGCTCTCCGGCGCCGCGGTGCGTCTGGGCGTGTCCCAGCCGGCGCTGTCCCGCTTTTTGAAAAAGGAGGAGACGGAGCTCGGCACGGCGCTGTTTCAGCGCATTGACAACCGCATGGTGCTGACCTACGCCGGGGAGTGCTATCTCGACTACGTCGAGCAGATTCACGCCCTGCAAAAGCGCATGCTCACCACCATTGCCGACATTGCCAAATCCGACCTCGGGCGGCTGCGCGTGGGCATTACGGGCATTCGCCGCCCGTTCACCATCTTCTCCGTCATTCCGCAGTTCAAAAAGAAATACCCCTCCGTGGACCTGACGCTCAGCGAGTGCGCCAGCGACGACCTCGAGCGCATGCTCGCCGAGCTGGAGCTGGACTGCATCGCCGTGAACGTGACCAAACAGCGCGAGGAGTTTGAGTACATCCCCATCGCACAGGAGGAGTACGTGCTCGCCGTGTATAAAGACGACCCGCTGGTGGAGAAGGCGCGGCGTGTCAAGGGCTTCCGCTATCCCGCCGTCCGGCCGGAGGATTTGGCGGACGCCTCGTTCATCATGCTCAGCCGCCACCACCGCATCCGCCAGTTCGCGGATTCCGTGCTGGAGGGACACCGCATCTCCTATCACCTCGCCATGACCTCCCGCACGCTGGACAGCGCGTTGGAGGCGGTGTCGAACAACCTCGGCGCGACCTTCACGCCGGAGGTGCAGCTCGCCTACATCCGCGGCTCGAAGAACATCCGCTATCTCTCCATCAACACGCCGGGCGTGGGCTACCAGTTCTGCCTGGTCTACCGCAAGGGCGCGTATCTCCAGCCCTGCGCCAGAGATTTTATGGAGATGTTCCGCCGCGCCTTTCACGAGCAGGACGCGGAGGCGCGCTTCTATGAGTGACTATCTGGCGCAGGAGCGGCGGCACGACTGCCTGGACGTCTCCGACCTGCCGCGTCAGCGCCGCGGCCTTCAGTACGTTGCGCCCGACGGCACGGCGCGCCTCTTTGACCTCTACTATCCCTCCGAGGGCGCGCCGCCCTTCCCGCTGATTGTCAACGTCTCCGGCGGCGGCTGGTACTTCGGGCATCCCTCCTCCATCCACCTTGGCGGCACGCTGCACAGCGCCGTGCGCCGCGGCTATGCCTTCGCCAGCCTTGCCTGTACCGGCAGCGCCGAGCACAAGTTCCCCTACCAGATTCAGGAGGCAAAGGCGGCGCTGCGACATCTGCGCAGGCACGCGCGGGAGCTGGACATCGACGCGGGCTTTCTCGCGCTGTGGAGCTTTTCCTCCGGCGGGCATCTGTCGCTCATGGCGGCGCTGGCGCCGGACGACGACTACTTTGACCCCGGACCGCACGACCCGCCCACGCGAGTGGACGCCGTCGCGGCGATGTACCCCTGCTGCCGTCTGGATATGCGGGACGAGGACTTCCACCGCATCGGACTGGAGCCGGAGCACTGCCACAGCGGACCGCGCAGCGCCGAGGGCTTCTTTCTCGGCGTGCCGACCGAGGACGCCCCGGCACTCTGTGCGCGCGCCGCGCCGGTCAACCATCTCCGCCCCGACGCGCCGCCGCTGATGCTGCTCCACGGCACGCACGACCGCGTCGTCCCCTATACGGGCACGCTGGAGCTTGCGCGGCGCTACCGCGAGATTGCCGGGACGGAGCGCCTGCTCACGCGCTTTCTCGTCGGCGCAGGGCACAGCGACCCGCGCTTCAAAAGCCCCGCCATGTGCGCTGAGGTGCTCGACTTCTTCGACCGCGTCCGCCGCAGCGAGACCCCCTGCCCTCCCGAGCGCCAGGGCGTGGACTTATAAAACCACATCTTGTTCATATAATTCGATATATCTAAAGTTGATCTATATCTTGTGGTTGCTTTTTGCATCCCCATTGTGTATAATTTGATTAACAGAGTTGCCCGATTCTCCGGAGTTGGGGACCAGGCTGAGTCGTTTTGGCTCAGCCTTTTTACTATACGGAGATATTGATATGGACTTGAAAGCGCCCAAATCGTACGCTGACCTTGTCACCCGACTGGAAGAACATCACATGGTAATCAAGAACCGCGGGTTCGCTGAGCAGTATCTGAAAACGGTAAGTTATTATCGCTTCACGGGCTATGCCCTGCAATTCAGGAGTGCACCCCATGACAGCGACTTTGCGGATAACGTTACGTTCGAGCAGGTTGCTTCGCTCTATGCGTTTGACGCGGAGCTCAGATTACTGTTGAAAAAATGGATAGAGATTCTGGAAATATATTTTAGAACACAGATATCGCATACCTTCGCTATGGCAAAATACCAGCTCCCACCACATGACCAGCATTACAGCGAGGCAAACTATTATAACAAAACGGACTTTCAAAAAATATTTGAGAACTTCAAAAGACAAAGAACGCATTACAGCGAATCTCCTGTTCTGCAGCATCACCAGCGGAACTATGGTGACAGACTTCCCCTGTGGGTCATTGCAGAGATGTTGTCGTTCTCCGAGCTTTCAAAGCTTTACAGCTGCATGTACGACAGCGAGCAGAACCTGATTGCGTCTGCGACAGGAACCGGGCGAAGTGTACTGAAGAATCATCTGCACTGCCTGTCGGTGCTTCGCAACAAATGCGCGCATGCCGCAAGACTGTACAACACAGACTTCAGGCCGTCGGCAAATCTCCCGCCGAACTTTCTCAGAAAACACCCGGATGTTCAGAACAACAGTCTGTTTGCATACATATTGGTGGTCATTCGCCGTCTCCCTGAGGAGCACATGAAACTGACACTAATCGCCGAATTGTATGATTTGGTAAACCGCTATTCACGCGACCTTGATTTGCGGTTGATGGGTTTCCCGGAGAACTACAAAGAGGTCCTCACTGAAAACAGATAATACGCAGTTTCCCTTGAATGCATACCGCTTTTTGACGGAATGCCTGACGAGCAACAAAAACGCCGCCCTATTGGGCGGCATTTTTGCTCTGTGGAATTGGCTCAGCCGTTGGCGGCGGCGGCCTGTGCCTTGGCGATGATGTCCATCGCCTCGTCGCCGACGGTCTGGCGGATGAGGTCATAGGCGGGCTTGGCAGCCTCGCGCATCTTCGCGTAGTCCTCGGTGGTGAAGTCGATGACCTCAAGGCCGGCGTCCTTCATGGTCTGCAGGGCGGCCTCGTTCGCCTTGATGCTCTCCTCATACAGGAACGGCTCATAGATTTCGGCGATGACCCAGTCGATGAGCGCCTTGTAGTCGTCGGGCAGGCTGTTGTAGAAGTCGAGGTTCATGTACATGCCGGACCACATGATGACGTGGTGGGTGTTGATGATGTACTTCTGCTGCTCGTAGAGCGCGGAGGCGACGATGGTGTCATAGGCGTTCTCCTGCGCCTCGACCAGACCCTGCTGCAGGGCGAGGTACAGGTCGCTGAAGGAAATCGGGGTCGGGGTGCAGCCCCAGGACTGCCAGTAGGCAATGGCAATCGGGTTCTCGAGGGTGCGAATCTTCAGGCCCTTGAGGTCTTCATAGCTGCGCACCTCTTTGTTGGAGCTGGTCTCGCGGAAGCCGCCGGGCACGATGGAGAGCATCTTCAGCCCGATGTCCTCATACTTCTGCTCGGTGTACTGATAGAGCTCGCCGTCGCGGCTCATCATGGCGAGCGCCTGCTCGTTGCTGTCCACGAGGTTGGGGCAGTCAAAGTAGGAGAGGCTGGGGTCCACCAGACCGCCGGTGGTGCCGCTGCCAATCTGGATGGTGCCTTCGCGCAGCGCCTGGTCGTTCTCGGGCACGGTGCCCAGCTCGCCGTTGGCGTAGAGCGTGACGGTGATGTTGCCGTTGGAGTACTTCTCCATGGCGTTCTTGAACTCGACCGCCGCGCGGTGACCCGCGGTGGTCTCGGCCGCGTTGTGGGACCAGATCATGTCAATCTTGTCGGTGCTGGTGATGGCGGGCGCGCCGTCTACGGAGGCGGCGTCGGTTGCGGCGGGGGCCGCTTCGGTGGTGGATTCGCTCTGTGCGGGCGCGGTCGTCGTCGTGTCGCTCTTGGAGCCGCCGCAGGCGGCGAGGGCGAGCACCATGGCGAGCGCAAGGATGAGGGCAAGCAGCTTCTGAATACGCATGTGGTCTTCCTCTTTTCTTAAAAGTATTGTGGTTTGATATTGCTCCGGTCTTTACCGGTGTATCACGTTGGAATCAGCGTCCGAGCAGGACGGTGGACAGCTGCGGAACGAAGGTAATGACGGCAAGGGCAATCAGGAAAAAGCCGCAGGGCGCAAGCACCTTTTTGCCGAGCGCGGCGGGCGTCGTGTCGACCAGCGGCGCGGCGACGAAGAGGTTGATGCCGACCGGCGGACTGACCAGGCCCACGGCGAGGTTCGTCACCAGAACGATGCCGAAGTGGATGCCGTCGATGCCGAAGCCCTTCGCCGTTGTCAGCAGGATGGGGCCGAGGATGGCGATGGCGGAGGCGGTGTCCATGAACATGCCCATAATCAGCATCACGACGTCAATCATGAGGAGGAAGGGAATCTTGCTGTGGAATGCGCCGTTGATTGCGCTGGAAATCATCGCCGGGGCCTTGAGCAGCGTCAGCACGCGGCCAAATGCGATGGCAAAGGCAATCAGCAGGCAGATGGGCGCATAGCTCTTGACGGCGGACTTGAGGTGTCCCCAGACCTCGCGGAACTTCATGGAGCGGTAGATAAAGCAACTGACGAACAGCGCGTAGAACACGGAGACGCAGGCGGCCTCGGTCGGGGTGAACTTGCCGGAGTAGATGCCGCCGAGGATGATGACCGGCGTGAGCAGCGCCCAGAACCCGTCCAGCAGGACGCGCAGCACGCCGCGCTCATGCAGCGCGCCGACGGCGGCGTTGATTTTCTCCTTGTCCTCGCCGTGCTTCGTGCAGTAGAGGATGCAGTAGAGCATCAGGAACAGGGCAATCACAAACCCGGGCAGGATGCCGCCGGTGAACATGTCGCCGATGGACTCGCCGGTGGTGACACCGTACATGATGAAGGGGATGGACGGCGGGATGATGACGCCCAGACCGCCCGCCGTCGCCACGATGGCGGCGGCAAACATCTTGTCGTAGCCCAGCTCCGTCAGCACGGGGATGCACATCGCGCCCACCGCCGCGACCGTGGCGGGACCGGAGCCGGAGATTGCGCCGTAGAACAGGCAGGTGACGACGACGGCGCAGGGCATGCCCGCGCGCAGCTTGCCGATGAACACGGCAAACACGTCGAACAGCTTGCGTGAGATGCCGCCGCGCGCCATAATCGCGCCGGAGAGCATGAACAGCGGGATGGCCAGCAGGCTGATGGTGTCAAGACCGGAGACCACCGCGCGGATGAGATAGTTTGTGTTGCCGGGGAAATTGGACATTGCGAAGGACGGAATCAGTGTGGTTGTCATCATGGCAATGCCGATGGGGATGCCGAAGAACAGCATGACGACAAAGCCGCCGAATACGATGCCTAACATTTATGCCTTCCCCTCCTTCTTTTCCTCGGACAGACGCTTCGTGAACTTCACCAGGTCCTGTACGCCGCGGATAGCGCCGAGCCCCAGGCCCAGCGGGACAGCCGCGTAAACGTATTTGATGGGAAGCTGCATCGCGGTGCTGATGCTGGTCGTGGTCTGAATCAGGCCGATGCTCTTGTACGCGAGATAGCCGTAAACCACAGTGGTGAGAATCTTGCCGATGTAGTCGACGGCAATCTGCATCGGCCGCGGGAAAAAGTTGTACAGCGCGTCCACGCGGATGCCCACGCCCTTGCGGATGCAATAGCCCGCGCTGATCATGCCGCTGTAGACAAAGCAGTAGCGGCACAGCTCCTCCGCCCATGTGAGACCGTGGTCCATCATGCGCAGCACCACCTGCACAATCATGACCAGAGACATCACGATGAGCAGAAGCACCATGAGAAGCTCTTCGATGTTCTCCTCCAGATAAGTCCAAAGCTTTTTCATCTGCGTCCGTTCTCCTCCTCATTGCTGAATATTACATATCATTATTGATAACATCAAAAAATATAACATTAGATTATCAACCTGTCAATACCTTCTTTGCTTTTTTCACGCATCTTTTGGCAGTGTTTTTTTGCCGTATTGTGGGAAACAGACAAAAACCGGTCCGCTTTTTAGGCAGAAAGCAGAAAGCGCCCCGTGACGAGGCGGATGGCAGCGGGCCGGCGCCGGCGCTGCCGCCCGAACAGCAAAAAACGGAAGCGCCGACGGCGCTTCCGTTTGCTGCGGTTTCCCGCTGTACAGTCTTATGGATAGATGCGGTCCAGCGCCTCGATGACATCGGCAATCGCGCCGTCGCGGCAGTGGGAGACGACGTGCATGTCCGGCAGCATCCGCATCTCCTCGATGGCGTTGGCGGGCGCGAAGCGGACGGCGGAGACCTCCGCCATGGACACGTCGTTGGCGTGGTCGCCGATGCAGTAGACGTCGCTGCGGTCGATGCCCAGCAGCTCCGCAAGGCGGAGCACCATCTGCCCCTTGGTCGCGCCGCGCGCGGTCATCTCCAACAGGTTGTCGCTGGAGAAAATCAGCTCGTAGCGCTGCGCCCAGTCCTGCGCGCGAATGAAGTCCGAAAGCGCGTCCAGCTTGTCGCGGTCGTCCTCGAAGAGCAGCTTGACCAGCGGCATGTCCACCTCGTCAAAGGAACTGACGGGCATGACCTTCGTGCGCGTCAGGTGCTCATGGTTGAGGATGTAGCGGTTGGGGTGCATGGCGTGGATGCGGCGGTCCGTGTGGTAGATTTCAAAGGGGAGCTGCGGGTCATATGCGAGCAGCGCCGCGATGGCGCCGCGCACGCTCTCGTCGATGAATGCCGTTGCCATGTAGCGCTCGGTGCGGAAGTCGTACAGACCCGCGCCGTTGGCGATGACGCAGGGCGCGTTGATGGGCAGCTCGGCGGCGTAGCGCGCGAAGGCGGGCAGCGCGCGCCCCGTGGAGACAGAGAACGCCCCGCCGCAGCGTGTGAAGTAGTCCAGCGCCTCGCGGTTGCGCGCGGGCATGGGCGGGAGCTCGGTGGAGCCGGCGTCCAGCGCCGCCTTGGTGAACACGAGCGTGTTGTCAAAATCGCTCGCCAGCAAAACACGGTCAAACTTTCCCATGGCTCAGGCCTCCGTCTTGGGTCCGCCGCCCTTGCGGCGGCGCGGACCGCGATAGAAGCGGCGGCGCGGTGCGCCCTTCTCCTCGCCGGGCTTGTCCTGCTTGGCGGGTTTGTCCGCTTTCACGGGTCTTTCCATCTTTACCGGTTTCTCCTGCGCCACGGGCTTGTCCTGCTTCGCGGGTCGCTCCTGCCGCACGGGTCTTTCCTGTCTGGCGGGCTTGTCCGCTTTTGCGGGCCTGTCCTCGCGCGCGCTCTGCTTGTCCGGGGCGCTCTTGCGGCGTCCGCGTCCGCCGCGGCGGTTGCGGCGCTTGCCGCCCTCGTCCTCGTCGGCGGTCTCGGCGATGCCGTCGTACGGCGCAGGACGCCCAGCGGGCGTCTCCGCCTCCGGCTCGCTGTAGCGGGCGGGACGCTCGCGCGGCACCACGATGCCCTCGCGGCTGCCCTTGCCGTTGCGCAGGACGTTCAGCTCGCAGTTGCGGTAGCGCTTGGGGCTCTCCGGCATATCATCCAGACGGACCGTCACCTGCTCGCGCAGGATGTCGACGCTGACGATGTTGCCCGGGCCGTCCGGCGTGAGGACGAAGGAGTCCTGCTTCGGGCAGCGCCGTGCCGCATCCTCATACGCCGCCTGTTCATATTTGAGGCAGCACATCAGCCGCCCGCAGGTGCCGGAGATTTTGGTGGGATTGAGGCTGAGGTTCTGCGTCTTTGCCATCTTGATTGAAACGGGGATGAAATCGTCCAGGAACTCGGCGCAGCAGAAGGGTCTGCCGCAGATGCCGATGCCGCCGAGCAGCTTTGCCTCGTCGCGCACGCCAATCTGGCGCAGCTCAATGCGGGCATGGAACTCGGAGGCGAGGTCGCGCACCAGCGCGCGGAAGTCCACGCGCCCGTCGCTGGTGAAGAAGAAGATGATTTTGCTGCCGTCAAAGTTGATTTCGACCTTGACGAGCTTCATGTCCAGCTTATGGTAGACAATCTTCCTCTGACAGATGAGGAAGGCGTTCTTTTCGCGCGTGCGGTTGGCCTGCCAGGTGCGCCGGTCGCCCTCGGTTGCGATGCGGAGCAGCGGGCGCAGCGGCGGGACGATTTTGTCATCCTCGACCTCGCGGTTGCCGGTGACGCAGCGGGCATACTCCTGCCCGCTCGCCGTTTCGACCACGACGTACTGACCCGGTCTGACGCTGACGCCGCGCGGGTCGAAGTAGTATTCCTTTGGACCGCCGCGAAAGCGGATGCCAATAATTTCCGTCATAAGAATCCCCTTGTTCTGTATCTCGTTATCTCAGTGCGTTTTCCAGCTCGACGGCGAAGCCGCCCAGCGTGACGGCAGCGCCGACGTTGTAGCCGCAGCAGCGGCGGTAGTGCTCCAGCAGTGTGGCCAGGCGCATGAGCCGCGCCTTGCCCAGCCGCGCAAGCGCGGCGCCGTCCGGCTCCGCCGCCGCGTCGTAGAGGGCGAGCAGCGCCTGCACGCACAGCAGGCGCGCCTGAGCGAACAGCGTCTCCAGCTTCTCGCGCGGAAGGCGTCCGGTTTCCAGCCGGACCAGAAACGCCGCGCGCGCCGCGGCGTCGCCCTCCACAATCAGGCGGCAGAGCGTGAGCGCGTCCGCGCGGTCGTCGCCGCGGTCCGCCGCGCCCTCCGCGCCGAGCTTGAGTTCGATGCAGCGGGAGCGGACGGTCTGCAGCAGCGCGGAGACGTTCTCCACGCAGATGAGGAAGGCGCAGTAGGCGGGGCCCTCCTCAATGGTCTTGAGCAGGATGTTCTGCCCGCGCTCATTCCACAGCGTGCCGTCCTCGAAGATATAGACCTTGCGCGCGCCCTCGTTGGGGAGGATGAAGGCGTCGCTGCGCACGCCGCGCACCACCTCGGCGGAGAGCTCCTTGTGCGCGCTGTCCCGCACGAAGGTCACGTCGGGGTGGATGTCCGCGAGCACCTTGCGGCAGTGGGCACACTGCAGGCAGGGGCGCTCGCCCTCGCCGACGCACTCCAGCGCCGCGGCGACGTAGCGCGCGGCGGCGGTGCGGTCCCCCGCGCCGGAGAAAATCAGCGCGTGGGAGAGCGTCCCGCGGCGGGCGGCAGCGCGAATCCGCGCGGCGGTATGCGATTTTGCAAACGCCATCAGGTCGGACATGAAAACCTCCCGGTTACGCGGCGCGGCCGCGCGGCACGCGCTGTTCCAACACGGCGAGCAGCGGCAGGCCGAGCACATAGCACACGGCAAACTCACCCGCGCCGACGGTCAATGCGTTGTAGGCAAGGGCGGGCAGGAAGCCCGCGCCGAAGCCCGCCTCATACCACGCCAGCATCGCGCCGACGAGCAGCGCGTTGGCGATGACCGGCGGCAGCGGCGCAAGCGCGCGGCGGCGGCAGCGGCTTGTCCACACGGCGGCAAGCAGCGTCGCCAGCGAGCCGACCACCAGGTCGACTGCGCCGTAGGGGCTGATGAGGTTGGAGACGATGCAGCCGACGAACAGGCCGGGAATCGCCTCGGGAAAGAGGAAGGGCAGCACGGTCAGCGCCTCGGAGAAGCGGAACTGCACCGGCCCGAAGGCGAGGTTCATCAGCCCCGCGAGGTAGGTGAGCACGACGTAGAGCGCCGCGATGACGCCCGCGCGCGCAAGGAATCTGGTGTTGAAACGGTTGCTTTGCATAAAAAGTGCATTTCCTTTCTGTTTTGATAACGGGGGTTAGCAGACACCCCGGTATTCAAATGTCCTTTCCGCTCCGGAGCGCAGGGCCTTGGAGCGGCTGTGCGGCTGCTTACGCGAGCTCGGGCAGGGACGCCACAACGGCGGCGCAGCGCGGGCAGAGCCCATCGGCGTTCGCCTGTTCGGAGAACTTCCAGCAGCGCGGGCACTTGACGCCCTGCGCGCTTTGCACCTCGACGGCGGTCTCGCTGCCCGTGCGGACGTCGAGCCGGGAGACGATGAACAGGTCGGCAAGGTCGGTCTCCGGCAGCACGGTGCCCTCGGCACAGGTCAGCGTGACGGCGGCCTCGAGGCTCTTGCCGATGCGCTTCTCGGCGCGGGCGGTCTCCAGCGCGGCGTTCACGCTGTCGCGCAGGGCGCGCACGGTCTCCCAGCAGCCGAGGTCGCCGGAGAGCGCGTAGTCCGCGAAGGGCTTGTTCATCTCGTTGAAGAGCACGTTGCGCGCGTCGTCGCCGCTGCGGTGCGGCATGGCAAGCCAGATTTCATCGCAGGTGAAGGCGAGAATCGGCGCAAAGAGCCGCGTGAGCGTGTCGAGCGTGAGGTACAGCGCCGTCTGCGCGCTGCGGCGAGAGAGGCTGTCCGCGCCGTCGCAGTAGAGGCGGTCCTTGACGATGTCGAGGTAGAAGGTGGACAGCACGCCGACGCAGAAGTCGTTGACCGCGTGGGTGATGATGTGGAACTCGTAGTTGTTGTACGCCTCGTCAACCTTGTTCATCAGCTCGCCGAGCTTTGTGAGCAGCCAGCGGTCCAGCTCCGGCATGTCCGCGGGTGCGGTCATGTTGGCGTCGGGGTCGAAGTCCACCAGGTTGTCGAGCATAAACTTGCAGGTGTTGCGGAACTTGAGGTAGTTCTGCGAGAGCTGCTTGAAGATGTTCTCGCCGCAGCGCACGTCGGCGTGGTAGTCGGCGCTCGCCGCCCAGAGGCGCAGCATGTCCGCGCCGTAGCGCTTGAAGATGTCGGCGGGGTCCACGCCGTTGCCCAGGGACTTGTGCATCGCCTTGCCCTGCTCGTCCACGGTCCAGCCGTGGGTGACGCACTGGCGGAACGGCGCGCCCTTGCCCAGCGCGCCCACGGCGGTGAGCAGCGAGGACTGGAACCAGCCGCGGTACTGGTCAAGGCCCTCCAGATACATGTCGGCGGGCCAGAAGCCCTGGTCCTTCTGCATGGAGGCGAAGTGCGTGGAGCCGGAGTCGAACCAGCCGTCGAGCGTGTCCTCCTCCTTGGTGAAGGGACCCTTGCCGCCGCAGTGCGGGCAGGCAAAGCCCGCGGGCAGGAAGTCGGCGGCGTCCTTCTCAAACCAGGCGTTGGAGCCCTCCTTCGCAAACAGCGCGGCAATCGCCTCGATGCTCTCGTCGGTGCACACGGGCTTGCCGCAGTCGGGGCAGTAGACCACGGGAATCGGCAGGCCCCACTTGCGCTGGCGGGAGATGCACCAGTCGTTGCGCTCGAGAATCATGGACTTCATGCGGTCAATGCCCCAGCCGGGCACCCAGCGCACCTCATCCGCGGCGGCGCAGGCGTCCTCCTTGAAGGCGTCCACCGAGCAGAACCACTGCGGCGTGGCGCGGAAGATAATGGGGCCCTTGCAGCGCCAGCAGTGCGGATAGCTGTGCACGATGTCCTCGCTGGCGAACAGCACGCCGCTGGCCTTCATGTCGGCAAGGATGGCGGGGTTGGACTCGTCGGTGGTCATGCCGGCGTATTTGCCGGCGTAGTCGGTGTGGCGGCCGCGGTCATCCACGGGCACGACCATGTCCATGCCGTAGCGCTTGCAGGTCTCGTAGTCGTCCGCGCCGAAGCCGGGGGCGGTGTGCACGCAGCCGGTGCCGCTGTCCATCGTGACGTAGTCCGCCAGCACCAGGCGCGAGGTCTTGTCGAGGAAGGGATGCGCGGCGAGCATGTTCTCATAGAAGCTGCCGGGGTGCGTCTCGACAATCTCGTAGTCCGCCACGCCGCCCACGCCCATGACCTTGCGCACCAGCGCCTCGGCGAGGATGTACAGCTCGCCGTTCGCCTTGTTGCGCACGACGGCGTAGCTCTCGACGGGGTGCATCGCGATGGCGAGGTTGCCGGGCAGCGTCCAGATGGTCGTCGTCCAGATGACGAAGCTCAGCTTGCTGTGGTCAAGGTGGGCGAGCTTGCCCTGGTCGTCGTGCATCGGGAACTTGACGTAGACCGTGGTGACGGGGTCGTCCTTGTACTCAATCTCCGCCTCCGCCAGCGCCGTCTCGTCCTTGGGGCACCAGTACACGGGCTTGAGCCCCTTGTAGATGTAGCGCTTGCGGAACATCGCGCCGAAGACCTTGACCTCCTCCGCCTCAAAGCCGGGGTCCATGGTCTTGTAGGGGTGCTCCCAGTCGCCGATGACGCCCATGCGCTTGAAGCCCTCGCGCTGCACGTCGATGTAATGGTCGGCGAAGGCGTGGCAGGCGGAGCGGAACTCCGGCACGCTCATCGCCTTGCGGTTGAGCTTGTTCTGCTTGATGATGGCGCTCTCGATGGGCATGCCGTGGTTGTCCCAGCCGGGGATGTAGGGCGTGTAATAGCCGCGCATTGCCTGGGCGCGCAGGATGAAGTCCTTGAGCGCCTTGTTCAGCGCGTGGCCCATGTGCAGGTTGCCGTTGGAAAACGGGGGTCCGTCGTGCAGGGAAAAGCGGGGCTTGCCCTCGTTCTTCTTCAGCAGCTCGTTGTAGAGGTCCAGCTCCTGCCAGTGGCGGAGCATCTCCGGCTCGCGCATGGGCAGCCCCGCGCGCATGGGGAAGCCGGACTTGGGCATGTTCAAAGTCTTTTTGTATTCCATAGGTTTTCTCTCCCGTGACAAATTTGCATAACAACCACATATATTATTAGATAAAGCTCCGTTTGTCAAGCTTGCAATGCTCCTCTTTCCCTGATATCATGGGGAAAAACACAGGAGGATACGCCCATGATGATACAGGACATCGCGCCCGTGCGCTTTGACAACCACTATGACCCCTCCGCACGCCCCGCGCCGGAGAGCTTCGCCGTGCACTTCCGGGGGCGCGCCCTGCTGTGCGCCTACGATGCGCCGCAGCTGCGCTTCCCCACCGTCGCCGAGCTGCCGGCGGGCGACTACATCTACCTCTTTCGGCTCGACGGACAGGCGTTCTTCCTCCGCCGCGACGAGGGCGCGCTTGCGGCGGAGGGCTGCGCCTACGAGGACATCAATCTCTTTCGCAGCGCGCAGCCGCAAATCAGCGCCTTCGCGGCGGTGACGGCGTATCACCTCGCCTCGTGGTACGCCGAGGCGCGCTACTGCGGCTGCTGCGGCACGAAGAACGTGCACGACGCGGCGGAGCGCATGATGCGCTGCCCGAGCTGCGGACACATGACCTTCCCGAAGATTATGCCCTCGGTCATCGTGGCGGTGACGGAGGGCGACCGGCTGCTGCTGACCAAGTACGCCAACCGCCCCGGCGCGTCCCGCTTCGCGCTCGTGGCGGGCTTCACCGAAATCGGCGAGACCGCGGAGCAGACCGTCGCGCGCGAGGTCATGGAGGAGGTCGGGCTTCGGGTCAAAAACATCCGCTACTACAAGAGCCAGCCCTGGGGCATCAGCGCCGGCGGGCTGCTGCTGGGCTTCTGGTGCGAGGTGGACGGCGCGGACGAAATTCACCTCGACCACGTCGAGCTCGCCGAGGGCGCATGGGTCACGCGCGACGAGCTCAAGCGGGTCTATCAGGACCGCGGCGTCGCCCTGACCAACGAGATGATCGTCGAGTTCATCAAGGGGAACAACCCGTAGAGAACTACCCGCACAAGGGGCAAAGCCCGATATGCACGCCGCGGTGCATATCGGGCTTTGTGATTCATTCTGTGATGTGCACGGCGACGTGCCGTGGTCCGCTGCCGGAGCGGCAGGGTCCCGTTTTGATACGGATACCTGATCAAAATGCTTGAAAAGCATTTTGATAGCGCCGCAGGCGCGTAGGTATCGTATGAGACGACATGACGCGCTCTGCGCGGCATGAGCGTGCGGAGCACGCGCGATTTCAAATCAATCGTTTTGATTTGAAATCAGTATGAATTCGCCGTGCGGGCGCGGCCTGGCGCATGCACTTAGCCGGAAAACGACGCCTCGATGCCCATGGCCCGCAGGGCGGAGAGGGTCTCGCGCATGTTCGGCGTGAGCACCACGTCGAACTCGACGGACGCGCGTTCGTCCACGTCGTAGGACGGTGCGGCGGCGTTTCCGTAGTCCTGCAGGTCAAGATAGTTGGCGTAGAGCTGCAGCGTGACGGAGCGGCTGTCCTGCGTGAACAGAGACTCCCGGACGCGCCCCGCCTCCACGTCGCGCACTGCCGCGTCGTAGATGCGCTGCGCCTGCTCCGGCGTGAGACCGCGCGATTCCTCGCCGAGGTAGGTATCGCCGTCCCAGAGGGACTGGTTGAAGTAGCCGCCGGTGAAACTCAGGTCCGCCAGTCTGCGCGGGTCAATCTCTTCGCTGTAAAGACGGTGCCCGAGGGTGCGCATGAGCATCACGTCGGGGTCGTTGTACAGCGCGGTGAAGGCCGCCGCCGGTGAATCGCCGTCCCCCAGCTCGTTTTCAAAGAGCGTGACGTCGCTGTACCAGCGGCGCACGAAGCCTCCGTTTTTGAGCTGATAGGTGACGCGGAAGTAACAGCCGACCGTGCCGTTCTCCCCCCAGTCGCGCGGTGTGTCCCCTGCGCCAAGGCGCAGCTGCCGCGCCTTGTCGCGCGCGACGGCGCGGTGCGCCTCGGTGACCAGACGGATGGTGTCGGGGTCCTCGGAGGTGAGGAGGCAGGAGCTCCGGTTGCTGTAGACGCTGAGGTCCACGCTGACGCTCTCCACGCGGTCCGTGTCGGGAACGTAGCCCTCGTAGCCCGTGAGGTCGAGGGACAGCACGACGCCCAGCGCCACCAGCGTCCCCGTCACGGCGAGCGCGCCGCGCCAGCCGGTGCGCCACACGCGCAGGCTCTTTCTCAGCAGCATCTCGGCGGCAAAGTAGCCAATCATGCCCGCCGCCGCCATGCAGGCCAGCGAACCGGGCAGCGAGTAGCTGCCGTAGGTGCGGAACTGCCCGAAGAACAGATAGTAGACCAGCTGCCCCAGCGCCAGCGCCGCGCAGAAGGCGACGCCGTAGCGGAACACCGGGCGCGCCCAGCCGATGGCGACGGTGGTGCCGCTGTTCTCATTCGGCCGCACGCGGCAGACCAGCAGCGACAGCACGGCGAAGACCAGCCCCGCCGCGGCGTAGACCCACAGCCAGCCCAGCCCCTGCAGCCGCAGCGCGGCAACGTCCTGTGCGTCGCTCGGCACCGAGCTTCCGTACGCGCCGGTCACGCCGCGCACGCCGGTCTCCAGCAGCTTGACGATGGGCGAGAAGGCAATCAGCGTCGGCGTTTCCGGCTCCGCCCAGCCGTAGAGATAGTTGCCCGCAAAGGCCCTGACCATGGTCTCCACAGCCACGACGATGACGTTCAGCACGCCGTAGAACACCGGCGCGGCGAGCAGCTGCCCTGTGAACAGCATGCAGAACACGCCGAAGGAGTAGAAAAACAGCGTCGGCAGGGCGAGCGCGAGGAACGCAAGCCCCAGAATGCGCAGGTCCAGCGCGCCGTGCGCGCCGAGCACCGCCGCGCTCAGCAGCACGCAGACGAGCTGCGGCACGAGCTGGCAGGCAAGCCCCGCCAGGTAGTGCGAGCAGAACAGCGTCTCGCGCCGCGCGCTCAGTGCGTGCAGGCCGTTGGCGGCGCGGGGATTGGTCAGGTACGAGAACACCGCCATGGCAAACAGAATGCCCGTGCAGAACGCGCTGATGCCACCGCCGATGCCCGTGACGTCCAGCATGGTCTCCAGCATCGCCCAGGCCGAGGGCTCGGTGAAGGAATGCCCGTACTCCGTCAGCTGCTCCAGCGGCAGAACCAGCAGCCACAGCAGCGTGTAGGCCGCCGTCAGCGGCCAGTAGCGGCGGCAGTCGCTCCAGAACACGGTGCGGTTAAAGAATGATGTCCTTGACGGCATAGTCGGCACCTCCCAGCTCATAGATAAAGATTTCCTCCAGCGTCAGCGGCACCGCCTCCATGAACAGCGGGCGGCAGGCGGCGAGCGCCGCCTCAATTTCGCTTTGCTTTCCGCGGAAGATGATGGTCTGCACGCGCCCGACGGCGCTGCGGTGCAGCACGCGCAACGACTCCGGCAGCGCCGGCTCCGCACCGTCGAAGACAATCTGGATTTTCACGGTGTTGTCCTGCAGCTCGCTGAGGCTGCGCTCCAGCAGCACCGTGCCCTTGTTCATAATACCCACGTGGTCGCACACGTCCTCCAGCTCGCGCAGGTTGTGCGAGGACACCAGCACCGTCGTGCCGCGCTCCGAAACATCCTGCAGAATCAGGCTCCAGACCTGCCGCCGCATCACGGGGTCCAGCCCGTCCACCGGCTCGTCGAGAATCAGGTAGTCCGGCATGCAGCACAGCGCCAGCCAGAACGCCGCCTGCTTCTGCATGCCCTTGCTCATGCGGCGAATCGGCTGCGTGTCGCTGAGCGAAAACACCGCCTTGAGCCGCTCGTAGCGCGTGGCGTCAAACTGCGGGTAAAATCCGCGGTAATAGTGCATCATGTCGCGCAGGCTCGCCTGCATGAAATAGTACCAGTCGTCGGGGATGGACGCGATGCGCATTTTGACGGCGGGGTTCTCCCACACGCTCTGTCCATCCACGGTGATGCTGCCGGAATCCTGCCGGTACACGCCCGTCAGGTGGCGCAGCAGCGTGGTCTTGCCCGCGCCGTTGGGGCCCACCAGCCCGTAAATCGCGCCCTGCGGCACGGTGACGCTCGCCCCGGCAAGCGCGGCAAAACCGTCAAAGGTTTTGACAAGCTCCTTCACTTCAATCATGGTTCCTCACCCTCCCTGCAGAGTTCTTCCAGCTCGCGTTGGCTCACGCCCATGGCGCGCAGCTCCGCCGCCGTCTCGCGCAGGCGCGCACACAGCGCCCGGCG
>JAILRK010000209.1 GCA_024698225.1 Oscillospiraceae bacterium
CTGCTGGCGTCCTGCTACCGCAGCGCGCTGGCGCTGGCGGCGGAGGCGGGCTGCGAGAGCGTGGCGTTTCCCCTGATATCGGCAGGCATTTTCGGCTATCCCAAGGCAGAGGCGCTGCAGGTGGCGACGGAGACCATCACCGACTTCCTGCGCGAGCACGACATGACGGTCTATCTCACCCTCTTCGGGCGCAGCGACTTCGTC
This sequence comes from Oscillospiraceae bacterium, assembly GCA_024698225.1. Classification (GTDB taxonomy): domain Bacteria; phylum Bacillota; class Clostridia; order Oscillospirales; family Oscillospiraceae; genus Hominicoprocola. The sequence goes on from JAILRK010000209.1 coordinate 205, forward strand.
CTCAGCCGGGAGCGCTACGGTGAGGTGCAGCGCTTCCTCGACGACAACTACGAGGCAGAATCCGCGGACAGCACGCCGCAGAAGACGGGGTTCCGCCCAAAGGCGTTCGCGCGTGCAGAGCGCAAACAAAACGCCTCCGCCGCAAACGAAGCGGCGAAGGCGTGCGCGGAGGCGGCGTTTGCCGCGTTGCCGTCCGCGTTGTGTCTGGACGCGGCAGCGGAGCCGGACGCCAGCCTGGAAGAGCTGATTGGCGCGCTGGATGAGAGCTTTTCGCAGATGCTGCTGCGGAAAATCGACGAGAAGGGCATGAAGGACGCCGACTGCTACAAGCGCGCGAACGTGGACCGCAAGCACTTCTCCAAAATCCGCAGCGACGTGCACTACAGGCCCAGCAAGCCGACGGCGCTGGCATTCGCCGTCGCGCTCGAACTCTCGCTCGACGAGACGGCGGAGCTGCTGCGCAAGGCGGGCTATGCGCTCTCGCGGAGCAGCAAGTTCGACGTCATCGTGGAGTACTGCATCCGCAAGGGCGTCTACAGCGTCTATGAAATCAACGAGACGCTCTTCGCCTTCGACCAGACGCTGCTGGGCACGGTCCGCTGAGGCGCGCGTCAGCGCATGCAGCGGCGCGCGAACGCCTCCACGACGTCCAGCACCTGCGGCGTCCAGAACTCCGCGCCGCCGTGGTCCGCGCCGCGCAGCAGGTACAGCGCCGCGTCCTTGCCCGCCGCGCGCAGGCAGCGGTACAGCGCGACGCTCTGCTCCGCGTTGACGATGCGGTCCTTGGTGCCGTGGAGAATCAGCATGGGCGCAAGCGCCGTGTCCTTCGTGATGTGGCACTGTGCCGAGAGCTCGCGGCAGAGGTCCGGGCGCTCGCGCAGGTTCACGCCGCCCATCACCCTGCCCTCGGGGCTGTCCGGCAGCTTGTGGTTGGGCGTGCTGGGATTGGCGTCCTCGGTCAGCACGCTGACGCTGCCGTAGTAGTCCACCACGCCGCAGACCTCGGCGGAGACGCCGGGGAAGGCGTTCTCCGGCGTGTCGTCGTTGTGGCGCAGCGCGCCGAACACCGCCGTGTGCCCGCCGGAGGAGTCCCCGGCAAGGAGCATCCGCGCGGGGTCGATGTGCAGCTCCTGCGCGTGGAGGCGCAGATAGCGCACCGCGTTGCGCGCGTCCACGATTTGCGCGGGGTAGTGCGCAAGCCCCGAGTGCCGGTACTCCACCGCGGCGACGATGAACCCGCGCCGCGCAAGCTGCGCCAGCAGGGGCAGCACCAGGGCGATGTTCTGCTGCATCCACGCCGAGCCGGGGACAAAGGCGATGCAGGGGTAGACCGCGTCGGGGCGGTTGCGCGTGAAGGGCGTCAGCACGTCCATGTGCAGCGGCGTCCCCTCCGCCGTCATGTAGACAATCTGCTGCTGCGTGTACAGCACGCCGACCTCGTCGCCGGTGGTGTCCATCCAGACCGCGCCCTCCGTCGGCTCCGCGTATGCGGGGAATGCGTCATAGCTCCAGGAACGGATTTCCATAAATTACTCCTTTTGCGGCGCTGCGTCGTCTACTGTGAAGTAGATGCCGTAGCGCTCTTGATTTTTCAGAAAATGCGGGGCAAGCTCGGTCTCCCAGCCGTCGGCGCTGCGCAGCATGAAGCGGCAGGGCGCGCCCGTCGGCAGCAGCTCCGGCGCGCGCAGGTGCTCCCGCACGTCGCCGTCCCGCGTGGGGACGGTCACGTCCACGCCGGTCTTGTCCGTGCGCAGCGTGCCCGTTGCGTAGCCCGCGCTGAGCAGGAAGGGCCCGAAGCTGTATGCGCGCGTCTGCGGCGCGTCGGGCAGGCTGTGGCTGCGCAGCAGGCGAGGGAAGCGCAGCGTGACGGACCGGCCATCGAGCGCCGCGCCGTCATAGTACAGCCAGCCGCCCTCGCTTGCTGCGTCCGTCCAGTCGGGCACGCGCAGCGCGATGCGGCGGTCGCAGTGCGCCACGTGGAGCGTCAGCGCGTCGCCGTTCAGCCAGTCCGTCTCCAGCGAGACGTTGACCCCCGGCAGCGTGACCGTGCAGGACACGAGGCGGGTGAGGTACAGCGTCCCGTCGTCCGCGAACGCGACGCCTGCCCAGGGCTTGGTGAAGTTCTCCATCCCCGTGCCGGTGCAGCACCAGAAGTCCTGCTCGCGGGTGGAATAGACCTTGAAAAAGCCCGACGCCATGGGCTGGAAATAGGTGCTCATGCCGGTTTCGTGGTTCTGGGAGGACAGGATGCTGTTGGTGTACGCCCAGCCGTCGTAATCGGCGTATTTCTTGTCGCCCGTGAGCGAGAACAGCAGGTGCGACAGCTTGAGCATGTTGTGCACGTTGCAGGTCTCGCAGTTGTACTCGGTGCGCTCGGCGTCCAGCACGTCCGCGGGGCCGAAGCGCTC
>JAILRK010000210.1 GCA_024698225.1 Oscillospiraceae bacterium
ACGCATGGGCTATCCCGCCCCCGTCAAGGAGGAAGCCCCCGAAAAAAAAGCAGACGCCCGCGCTCCGTCCGAGAAGAGCTTCAGAGAGCGCGGGACTGGTGCGAAAGCTACTACGGACCGGGATACGGCGGCGAATGAAAAGCGCCCCTCAGTGCGGGCGCGGCTGGAAGCCTACAAAGCCGTCGCGGAGGCGGCGCAGAAAACCGCCGGCGCAGTTGAGCGTGTCACGACAACCGTCCGCAAGGACGAACCGGAACGATAAAAGGAGGAATTGAACATGTCCGACATCGGAAAACTGATTGCAGAGCAGACCAGGCAGGTCGAAGATTTCAAGGCGCGCAAGAGCGCCGAGCGCGAGGAACTCAGCAGCCTGAGCGACGCCGCCATTGAGCGCGTCACGCAGGACCCGGACGCATACCTGCACTATCTCGACGCGCAGGCGGACAACCCCGTCTACAGCGCGTCCAACGTGCTTCTGGCGCTGGAACAGCGTCCGGAGCTTTCCATCATCAACAGCATGCGCGGCTGGAACGCGATGGGGCGCAGCATTATCAGCGGCAAGACCGGCATCAAGGTTTTCGTGTCCGAACCCTATTTCAAGGACGGCAAGACGCTGCGCGGCTACAAGGTCGCCCGCGTCTTTGACTACGCCGATACTTCAGGCAATCGCACACTGAACAAGGTCACGCTCCGGAACGACACGACGCAGATGCAGATGGCGCTCCACGCGCTGCTGGTCAAGTCTCCGGTCAAGGTCAACCCCGTGCAGGACAGACGGCTGGACGCATACTACGACCCGGAGCGGCAGGTCATCGACATCTCCGTGTTTCTGCCCGACAACAAAACCTTCTCCGCCCTCGCCCGCGAGGTCTTCCGCGCCAAGGTCCACGACCACGGCAAGTTCATGGCGTACACCCGCGAGGACACGGAGCTGGACGCCGCCAGCGCCAGCTACATGCTCTGCCGCAGCTTCGGCGTTCCCTGCGAGAAGCCGGATACGTCGAGACTCAGCGAGCTGTACGAGGGCATGGAACCGCAGGACGCCCGCAGCATCCTCGACGGCATTCAGGGCGCTTTCCGTGAGCTGAATTCAGCGATTCAGCGCGACGTTGCACCGCAGCAGGAGCAGCGGCGCTCCTACAATCAGCCGACAAGATAAATCGTGCTCCGTCATTTTTTGACAGATTCCAATTCCTGTGCTAAACTGGCAAAAAAAGCAAAGGGCGTGATGAGATGACCAAGCGATTTCTGACCTCTGTATTCTCCCTCATACTGGCGATGGCACTGACCCTGAGCGCGGCGGCGACCAACCAGGTGCGCTATGCAGGAACCCAGCGCACCGAGCGCGTCCCCCTCAAAAATACCGACACGAACAATTCCACATCCTACCAGATGTTCAGCGATGTGTCCGACACCTATTGGGGCAAGGACGGCATTTCCTACGTTGTGGACAAAGGCCTGTTCAACGGGACCGGCTACGGCATGTTCTCCCCTGAAATGCCGATGAACCGCGCCATGATCTGTACGGTGCTCTATCGGTTCGCAGGCTCTCCTGCCGTGAGCGGCAGCAGTGGCTACACGGACGTGCCGAGCGGGACGTGGTACTCGGACGGCGTTGCATGGGCAAAGCAGAACGAAGTTCTCACGCTTGATCTGCTGAACAGCAGCAAGTTGGAACCCGACCGCGGACTGACGCGCGGCGAGTTTTCCGTCATGATGCGCAACTTCTACGAGGTGATGGGCGGTACTCCCTACAATGATAGCATGAATGGCACGGCAGCAATGTTCCCTGATTTGCAAACGTGCGATACCGTAACGATTATGGCTATCTCATGGCTCTACACCTACAGCGTCCTCAACGGCACAGGCAACAAAACCATGTCCCCTGACATGGGGCTGACGCGCTCACAGATGGCGGCTATTCTCGAACGCTACGACAGACAGTTCGGCTCAAGTGATGCTTCGTCCGTTGGAAGCAGCGGAGCTTCCACCTTCCAGCCCGCTGAAACAGGCAGCGATGAAGAGGAAGAGGAAAAGCTGATTAACCTCATCAACGACTACCGTGAAGCGAACGGACTGAGAAGGCTGAACCGAAATGAGAAGTTGATGGAGGTTGCGGATGTCCGTGCGGAGGAAATCTCGGAGAATTTTACGCATGTGAGGCCGGACGGGAGCTATATTGGTATCCTGTATGAGTTTGATGCTGAAGACCTGAGGGCAGACTACGAATGTATCACAAGTTGTGTTTTTAACGCCCAAGATGCCTTTGATAGCTGGCGCAAATCTCCTGGACATAATGGTATCATGTTGAACAGGGACGACGATATTGCCGAAATCGGCGTCAGCTTCACAAGGGACGGCGGCTATGGAGTCCTTTTGATTGGTCACTACTGGATGTAAAATACCATACCACGCTTATTGCAAAACCTTATATAGCTACAACGAGAGGGTTATGTTTCGCCACTGAAGCATAGCCCTCTTTCAATTAAAGGAAAAGGAGACAGACCGCTATGAAAACTGCACATCACATCCGAGAGCCGTGCGAAAGCGCGGCTTTTTTGTGTGCAAAATCTGAATGAACTGGAGGCTACTATGAAAAAGCACACGCATTCCTTTTGGCAAAGGCTGAGTACTCTTCTGTTTCCCGCGAAAGAGCACTCGTACCCCCTTGGGCAGAGGGTGCTTGCTCTCCTGCTGTGCGCTCTCTGCCTCGCGGGACTTGTTCCCGTGCAGACATTCGCAGAAACGGATGTTCCGAGCACCATCACGCTCAAGAAGGCAGACTACCCCACCGGCGCAAGCGGAGGTCTGGAAACCTATCAGGCTCCGAACGGGCTGAACACGGTGACACTCCACAACTTCCGCATTACGACCGAGGACGGCCAGGAAGTGACTGGCTTCTGCGGCAATCACTCTATGGCTATGGGCAACCGTTGGAACGGTCAGGAATGGGACAGTCCCGCTGTTGTCAGCGACAACGTTTACCCGCTTCTCGCGTTCTACTACCACATGTGCGCGACTGACGAGTCGTTCGAAGGCGGCGAACGCGGCTGGGCGAACCAAGTCACCAACTCTTATATCCAGTGCGTTATCTGGCTGGACAAGGCGCGAAGGCTGCCGGACTACCGTACAGACCGTGCCGGCTGGATTGCCGACGTTGCCGAACAGCGCGCAGCGGCTTACGCGCACTACGGGCTGGAAGACGACCCGAGTTGGACACATGAAATGGACGCCGCGGCGCGTATCGACCAATACTTGGCTGGTCTGTATGGCACTGGCTGGAAGTTCTATGAGTATTACTACGCAGGTCCCCAAATCGGCGATTCAACCCCGCAGCCGATTATCATCGGGTTGAATAGTCAGACAGAGGATACGTATCGTATCAAGAAAGTTGACACCAACGGCAATCAAGTTAGTGGAGTTATATTCCGCGTGGAAAAGAAAGACGGAACATTTTCCACGACCGTAACTACTGACGCATCAGGTATTGCAATGTTTGAAACCACCGCTGGCGGCGGCTGGTATACGGTTACGGAGATTTCCGCACCGTCTGGGTATGTTCTCAACACATCGCCTGTTGATGCTTACCTTGCAACAGATTCCACCGCTGTTATCAACCTTGTGAATACCGAGATAACCGGCGAGAAGCTCAAAATCCGCAAGGTGGATGTGGACGACCCGACCAAGGGCATTGCAGGGGCGGTTATCAAGCTCACGCACCCCACAAGCGGTTTGACTACTACCGTCACCTCAGGTGCGGACGGCTGGGCGGTTATCCCCACGGAGTTCATTGACCGCATGTACACGGGACTTTGGGAGGCGGAGGAAATCACGCCGCCCAAAGGCTATCTGCTGAACAGCGACCCGAACATCACCAAGCAGACGTTCATCTGGGACGGCGGCATGACGCCCATCTCGCTGTACTTCACGAATGACAGCACGGTGCAGCTCCGCTTCCGCAAGGTGGACGAGAACGGCAACGGTCTCGCCGGTGCGGTAGTCGCCGTGTACAAGGACGGCGAACCCCTCACCGTTGCTACCACGGACGCGAGCGGCTATATCACCATCAGCGGCATCTCCGAAGGCTTCTTCTCCTTTGAAGAGCTGACGCCGCCCGCTGGCTACGCGAAGGACGTTACGCCTTATGCCGGCATACACGTTGACGCGGGCCAAATCAGCGGCGGTGGAACTGTTGATGTGACTATGGTCAACCACAAGAAGCCCGAACTGACCATCCGCAAGGTGGATGCGGAAACGGGCGATGGCGTCGGCAACACGGTGTTTGCGGTTGTCGGCGTTGACAACGCGATGAATACCACCGTCACCACGGACTCCGACGGCTGGGCGGCAACGGGCGCGATTGACCCCGGCACCTACATCGTCACGGAGCAGAGCGTTCCCGCACCGTACATCCTCGACACGAACAACTCTGAGGTTGTTGCGCTGAGAGCGGGTGAAGCGCGGACTCTGACCTTCCGCAACGGCAAGGAGCCGGGCCTGCGTCTTATCAAGAAAGACGCGGTGACGGACGCGCCCGTTGAGGGCGTGACGTTCCGCATTGAGAAGATTGACGGCACGTTCACCACGGAGCTGACCACCGACGCAAGCGGCGAGGTGTTCTGCGAGCATCTGGCGACTGGCGCGTATCGTGTGCAGGAAATCGCCGTGCCCGGCGACTATCTGCTCAACGACGAGGTGAAGACGGTTTCCCTCGTTGCG
>JAILRK010000217.1 GCA_024698225.1 Oscillospiraceae bacterium
GGGGCCGTGATGCAGGTGGAAATGGAGAAAAACGCCATCGCCGCGTAGCACAAAAGGCCCGCGCCGCAGACGGCACAGCGCGGCTTTGCGGCGCTTCGGAAGCAGCGCCAAAGCGCGGAAGCGATGAGTCCCAGATACGCCGCCAGCGCCAACGCGCCCTGATTGACGAGGATGTTGAGATACTCGTTGTGCGCCGCCGTCACGTCCGAGGGGATGACGCGCCCGGGCAGATACCACGCGAAGGGCTCTATCCCCCGCAGCCACAGCGTGTCCGGTCCGCCGCCGAGCAGCGGACGCTCCCGCACCAGCGGCAGGCAGTCCCGCCAGATGCGCAGCCGCTCCGAACCGAAGGACGGGTCCGCCGCCCCGTGCAGGATGGCGTGCGCCTGGGAGAGCGTCTCGTTTTCGCCCGTGTAGCAGGCGACAAAGACCAGTGCAAGGGCGCTCAGCACGGCGGAGAGCAGCAGCATGGCACGGCGGTGTCCGGGCACAAGCAGCGCAAGCCCCCACACGGCGGCGAAGGCGACGCCGACCCACGCTGCCGCCACGTCCAGCCGCCACAGCACCCACACCGCCGGCACCGCCGGGAGCAGCAGTCCCCACCGTTGCAGGCGCAGCGCGGCGCAAACGAGCACGCAGAGCGCCAGCGCCAGCAAAAACGCCGTGAAATCAATGTTGCCGGAGGTTCCGGCGTAGAAGCCGAGATACGCGCCGTCCCCGTCGTAGTAGTTCAGCCCCGCGGGATAGAGCCACAGCGGGTTGCGCCCTGTGAGCTGCACGAGCGTCAAAAGACAGCAGAGCGTGAGCGAGAGCGCCGTCAGCCACAGCAGCAGCCGCCCCTTGGACAGAAACCGCGAGAGGAACAGATCACTCAGCACGTACAGCGCAAGCATTGCCAGCCCCTCCCGCCGCGAGCCGCCCAGCAGCGTCGCCGCACCGTAGGGCGAGCAAAGCGACGAGAGCGCGGACGCGCCCAGATACGCAACGGCGCAGCCCTGCGGCAGCGTCAGGCGCACCGGCCCGACGGGGGCCACGACAAAGAGCGCGGCAAGAACGCCCAGCGTCAGCACAAGATAGCAGTGGAATTTGCCCTCCATCATGCGCGCGTAGCCGCCGTAGGGCAGAAACAGGTAGTGCACCGTCAGCAGGGCGCAGGCATAGAGGACGCAAACGCGGGATGCGCACGCAGAGGTGCGCGCAGGAAGCCGCATGCCGGACGCCCCCTTTCTTTTTTACCGACAGTATACGCCATCCGGGAACATTTTGCAAATTTGAACCGTCCAACCGTTCGGAACAGCTTGACATAGCGCTTGCTTATCCTGTAGAATGACAGTCGGTATACAAGATAATGTGTTGAGCAAGGAGGATATTGATATGGATACGGATGGACGACGCATCAACCAAAAGCAGAGGAAATACAACCCTCTGTTCGTTCTCTTTCTCTGTCTGATTGCCGCGGTGATTGTGCTGCTGATTGTCTCGGTCGTGCTGGGCGTGAAGCTGGGCATGGCAGACAAGCAAATCAAAGCGTCCGAGGCGCAGGTGCACGAGCTGGAGCAGACCGTGGCGCAGTTGGAAAGCGACCTGGACGCCGCCCTCGGCCAGTCCGGCGGCGAGACGGCGAGCGCGGACGGGTCCGCAGCGGAGCAAACGGAGCAGACGGAGCCTGTACAGCAGCCTGCCGAGCAGAGCGCGGAGCCGCAGGAGCCTGTGCAGCAGCCCGCCGAGCAGAGCACGGAGAAGCAGGAGCAGAGCAGCTCCTGGCTTGACCTCTCCGGACACAGCGAGCTGAAGTACAAGCCCACAAACCTGCTGGACGGCTACCAGACCTATTACACCTCCAACGGCGTCAATCTCCGCAGCGGTCCCGGCACCGGCTACGGGCGCATCGCGCTTGTGAACAAGGGCACGAAGGTGCAGGTCGCGGCGCGGGAGAACGGCTGGAGCTTCGTCAAGGTCGAGGGCAAATTCGGCTGGATCAGCTCGGACTACCTGAGCAAGACCACCCCCGTTGCCGAGACCGAAACAACCGCGCGCACGGAAACGACCACACGCACGGAGGCGACCTCCGGCAGCCTCAGGACTCAATGAGCACACGCAAAAAAGCAGACGGTTTCCGCCGTCTGCTTTTTTTGCGCTTCTATTCGTGCGGCATGGCGCACGCATCCCTGTGGCCGCAGTAGTTGCAGTCGTTCGTCGGGTCGCAGACAACGGCGGCGCCGAGAAACGCGCGCAGCGCATCGTCCGCCGGACCCTCGGCGGTGTCCGAGAGCAGCATGCCCAGCGCCGCCAGCGCCGCGCGCCGTGCCTGCGGCAGCGGGCGGCAGAGCAGCACGTCCACACCCAGCCGTTCCAGCCGCGCAAGCGTCTGCCCCGGCGCAACCGTCTCGGTGGTGCGCCGGACGACACGACCGTGGTCATCCTCATAAAAGCGCAGGGCGGTGCAGTGCTCCGTGTCGCTGCACTGTCCGTCCGGGTCAATCGGTACGGCAATCCTCATCTCTCGCGCCTCCCCTTTCCGTGTTATCGTCCACTGTATCACATCGGCGCAGGCTTTGCAAGCCGTGCGCCGACGGTGATATTTTTGTTCACGCGGCAGTTTATGCTTGCTTTTTTCCTCGAAAGCGTCTATTATAGGGAATTTAGAGCGCCATGCGCTCACCATTACACGGAAAGAAGATTGTTTTCATGATTGCATTGCTCAACGTTGCCTTTGCCCTGATGGCGGGTCTGATGATGACGCGCCTGTTCAATAAATGGCATCTGCCGGACGTGACTGCGTTCCTCGTCGCGGGCGTTCTGATTGGTCCCTTTGTCCTCGGACGCATCGGGATCGCCGGCCTCGGCTTCCCGACCTACGACGACGTGGCGGAGCTGAGTATTCTCTCCAACGTCGCCATGGGCTTCATCGCTTTCTCCATCGGCGACGAGTTCCGCCTGGACTCCCTGCAAAAAACCGGCAAGAAGGCGCTGGTCATCGGCGTCGTGCAGGCGCTGGTCGCCTGCCTCGCGGTGGATGCGGCGCTGCTGCTGTTCCACCTGGCCCGTCCCGACCTGATTTCCGCCCCCGCGGCAATCACCCTTGGCGCCATCGCCACCGCCACCGCGCCCGCCGCCACGCTGATGGTCGTGCGCCAGTACAAGGCAAAGGGCGAGCTGACAAGCCTGCTGCTGCCCATCGTCGCGCTGGACGACGCGGTGGGGCTCATTGTGTTTGCGGTGTCGTTCGGCATTGCGCGCGCGATGACCTCCGGCTCTCTGAGCCTGCTGTCCGTCCTCGTCGAGCCGCTGCTTGAAATCGTGCTCTCGCTGCTGCTCGGTGCCGTTGCGGGCTACGTGCTCACAGAGCTGGAGCGTCTGTTCCACTCCAACACCAACCGCACCTCTATGACCATCGCCTTCGTCTTCCTCACGGTGGGGCTGTCCTCGCTCAAGTTTACGCTGGGCGGCGTGCACCTCGGGTTCTCCTCGCTGCTGGTGTGCATGATGCTCGGCACGGTGTTCTGCAACCTCTCCCCGCTCTCGGACGACCTGATGGGACGCGCCGACCGCTGGTCCCAGCCGCTGCTCGCCGTGTTCTTCGTCATCAGCGGCGCGGAGCTGCAGCTTGAGGTCTTCTCCCAGCCGATGCTCGTGCTCATCGGCGTGGTGTACATCCTCTTCCGCTCGCTGGGCAAGTACTTCGGCGCGGCGTTCTCCTCCCGCTTCATGGGAGCAAGCCCCAACGTGGTCAAGTACCTCGGCGTCACGCTGCTGCCGCAGGCGGGCGTTGCGCTGGGCATGTGCGTCACGGCGCGGCAGCTCGGCGAAACGGACGGCATGCTGGTGCGCAACATCATCCTCTTCTCCGTCCTCGTGTATGAGCTGGTTGGTCCGCTGATGACCAAGGAGGCGCTGCTCGCCGCCGGTGAAATCGGAGAAAAGCCGCAGGAGGTGCTCACCCGCCGCGAGCGCGCGCTGGCCGCCGCCACACCCAAGAAGCTCGCCATGCGCCACGAGGCAAAGCGCAAGGAGAGACACGGAAAATAACGTGCAAAACGGTTCAGAACCCTGCGGTTCTGAACCGTTTTATCGTTCGTATTGTCATACTGATACCTGATCAAAATGCTTGAAAAGCATTTTGATAGCGCCGCAGGCGCGTAGGTATCGTATGAGACGACATGACGCGCTTTGCGCGGCATGAGCGTGCGAAGCACGCGCGATTTCAAATCAATCATTTTGATTTGAAATCAGTATCAGTCGGCAGCTGCCGCGGCGTTGAACAGCGGGCAGCCGCAGGCGTCGTGCTGCACGCCCGTCACGCTCTCCCGGACGAGGCAGCAGCGCGCCCCAAAGGCAAGGGGCGAGAGTGCCGTCTCGCTCAGCAGCAGCGCCTCCGCGTCGTGGAGCATCGCCACGCGGGCGGCAAGGTCAAGAGAGCTGTCCGCCACGCCGATGAGCAGGTCGTAGGGCTTGCTGACGTAGTGCAGCGCATTCGCGCCGTCCAGCCCCGCGTAGGGACCAAGGAACGCCATCGCATCGCCCGCCTGCAGGGAAAAGGCGTCCACGGCGAGGTCGTACTCTCCCTCCGCAAGGCGGCTGTCAAACGCCTCGCGCGCCAGCGCCTCGGTGTGCACGACGATGCCCAACTGCTCCGCCCAGAGCTTCGCGCAGGCGCGGGCGGCAGCGGCGCAGGCCGCATGTTCCGCAGGATAGAGACAGGTCACCTCCGGAAACGCGCCCTCACTCCAAAAGCCGCCGGTGTACAGCTCGGTCTGCGCCTCGGCGCAGCGCGCGGCATAGGTCTCGGGGTCGGCGGAAATCAGCACCCCGCCCATACTGCGGAAGTCCTGCGTATCCTCGGGCGTGTTCACGACGCCGTACGGCACCAGCCCCGTTGCCGCCGTCTGTCCGCCGCCCATCGCAGCGGCGACGGCATCGCGGTCGAGCGTGAGGTCAAAGGCGCGGCGCACGTGCTTGTTGGAAAACACGTCGCTGACGTGGTTATAGAGCACGCAGGTCGTCTCCCGCAGGGGCAGCGCCTGCGCGCCCTCCGTCCCGGCGGAGACCGGCAGGAGATAGTCCACCAGCGCGTCCTCGTAGTACTGCCCGGCCTGCTTCACCGAATCGGCAAAGAGGAAGCGAAGCACCTCCACCGTCGTGGTGTGGGCGTCAAAGAAATGCTCGTTGCGGCGCAGTTCGAGCGACTGTCCCTTCGCCCAGGCACTCGGGTGGAACGCACCGTTTCCCGGCATGTCCGTGCCGCTCGCCCACGCGGGTACCTCGCCGGCGACGTCGCTGCGCAGCGGCACGGTCGCAACGGCGGTGCAGACGTCGCTGAGGAACCACGCGCAGGGCATGTCCAGCGTGACGCGAAGCGTGGAATCGCTCTCGGCGACAATGCCCAACTGCGTCGCGTCGCCGGACTCGCGCGCCTCGTCATAGCCGCTGACCATGGAGAGCAGCGCGGCGTTGGGCGACTGCGTCGCGGGATTGACCAACCGCCGCCACGCGTAGACGAAGTCCTTCGCCTTGACGCGCGTGCCATCCGACCAGCGCGCCGAGGAGCGCAGTGTGAATACATAGTCCACCGTGCCGTCAAAATTCTCCACAACCTCATATTCCTTGGCAACGGCGGGCTCGATGACGCGCTCGCCGTCCTCCGTCAGGCGCAGGCGCAGCAGGTTTTCAAAGATGGCGCGAAACACCGGCTCGGTCTCCTGCCCCGTGCAGAACGCGGGGTCAAGGGAGTCCGGCGAGGCGCAGGCACAGGCTCTCATGGTAAAGCCGTCCGTTCCGTCGCTCTGCGCGCCGTTGCAGCCGACAAGCGCGCCGGTGAGCACCAGCGCGCTGAGCAGCAGGGAAACCAGTTTTTTGCCATATCGCATGGGTTGCCTTCCCGTTCCCTTTCGTATCAGCGGGACAGCTCGCCCTCAACGAGCGTGCCGCTGCCGTCAAAATGCGCGGTCAGAAGCGTGTTGCCCGTGACCTTTGCGATTTCATCCAGCTTCATTTTGGAGGGATAGTCCGCCACCAGTGTGAACGCTATGCCGCGGCGCTTTGCGCGTCCGGTGCGTCCGATGCGGTGGACGTAGTACTCATTTTCCTGCGGCACGTCGTAGTTGAACACGGCGTCCACGTCGTCCACGTCGATGCCGCGGGCGGCGACGTCCGTGGCAATGAACACCGGCAGCTCGCCACGGCGGAAGCGCGCCATGACCTGCTCCCGTTTCTTCTGGGGAATGTCGCCGTGGATGCAGTCCACGTCCAGACCCTCCAGCTCCAGGTACTTTTTCAGGCGCTCGACCATGCCCTTCGTGTTGCAGAACACGATGACGCGCTCCAGCTCACCCTGGCGGATGATGCGCGCCACGGCAGCGACCTTGTCGTTCTGCTCAACGTCGATGCGGTATTGCAGGATGTCGGGCTTGTTCTCCTCCTCGGCGGGCACGGTGATTTCCTCGGGGTCGCGCTGATACATCCAGCTGATGTCCAGCACCTCGCGCGAGATGGTTGCGGAAAACATGCCGAGGTTTTTGCGCCCCTTCATCTTGTCCAGCAGGCGCGTCACGTCGTGCACGAAGCCCATGTCCAGCATGCGGTCCGCCTCGTCAAGCACCACGGTGTCCACGCTGTCGAGCTTCGCCGTGCGGCGCTTGAGGTGGTCACCCAGGCGCCCCGGCGTGGCGACGATAATCTGCGGCTTTTTCTTCAGCTGGTCAATCTGCCTGCCGATGGGCGCACCGCCGTAGAGACAGACGATGCGCACGCCGGGCAGAAAGGTGCACAGCAGGCGCAGCTCGTCCGTAATCTGGAGCGCCAGCTCGCGCGTGGGCGCGAGGATGACCGCCTGGGTCTCCTCGCGCGCGGCGTCGATGTGTTCAATCATGGGAATGCCGAAGGCAAAGGTTTTTCCCGTGCCCGTGGGCGCCTTGGCGATGACGTCCTTCCACTCCCGCATCAGGGGGATTGCCCCCGCCTGAATGGGCGTGGAGACTTCGATTCCCTTTTTTTCCAGCGCGCGCTGCATCTCCGGCATCAGCCCGAGGCTGTCAAAGCGCACGCCCTGTGTATATTCCATAGTCGGTGTTTCCTTCAGCGGTGCGCGATGTGCCAGATGTTGTCGGCATACTCCGCCACGGAGCGGTCGGCGGCAAAGATGCCGCTGCGCGCGATGTTATACAGCGACTTGCGGTTCCACGCGACGCTGTCGGCGTATGCCTCCTCCACGCGCTGCTCCGCGGCACAGTAGGAGCCGAAATCCTGCAGGAGCATGTACTCGTCGTTCGTCAGCAGGCGCTGTGCGAGGTCCTCATAGCTCACGCCGTCCCGGAAGCCCTTGCGAAGCTGGTCAATCACGCGGCGCAGCCCGGCGTTCTGCGCATAGAGGAGCGAGGCAAGATAGCCCTCGCGCTTTCTGCGCGCCACCTCGTCGGCGTGCATACCGAAGAGGAACATGTTCTCGTCGCCAAGCACCTCGTGCATCTCGACGTTCGCGCCGTCCAGCGTGCCGATGGTCAGCGCGCCGTTCATCATGAACTTCATGTTGCCGGTGCCGCTTGCCTCCTTGCCGGCAAGGGAAATCTGCTGGCTGACCTCGGAGGCGGGCATCAGCACCTCGGCAAGGGAGACGCGGTAGTTCTCCAGGAACGCGACCTGCAGCTTGTCCTTGCAGATGGGGTCGTTGTTGACCTGGTCGGCAAGGGAGTTGATGAGGTGGATGATGCGCTTTGCCACGGCATAACCGGGCGCTGCCTTCGCGCCGAAGAGGAAGGTATGCGGCTGCATCGGCATGCCCGGATTGTCCTGAAGGCGCTGATAGAGCGCGATGATGTTCAGCACGTTGAGCAACTGGCGCTTGTACTCATGCAGGCGCTTGGCCTGCACGTCGAAAATGGCGTCGGGATTGAGGACGATGCCGGAGGCGCGCTTGACGTACTTGGCAAACTTGATTTTGTTGTCGTGCTTGATGGCGGCAAGGCGGTCGAGCACGGCGCGGTCATCGGCATAGGCCTCCAGCTTTTTGAGCGTCATCGGCTGCATCAGGTAGTCGTCGCCGCCGGTGAGCTCCTTGATGAGGCTGTCCAGACCGGGGTTGATTTCGCTGAGCCAGCGGCGATGGTCAATGCCGTTGGTGACGTTCTGGAACTTCTCGGGCTTCATGCCGCAGGCGTCCTTGAACAGGTCCTTGCGCAGAATCTCGGAGTGCAGCGCGCTGACGCCGTTGACGGCGGTGCAGACCGCCACGCAGAGGTTCGCCATACGCACCTGACCGTCCCAGAC
>JAILRK010000232.1 GCA_024698225.1 Oscillospiraceae bacterium
TCATAGAGAAAATCCGAATAGCAAAGTCCGAGCTTCACGCCGCGCGAGGCGGCGAGCCAGCGGTCGTAATATCCGCCGCCGCGCCCGAGGCGGTATCCCGCCCGGTCAAAGGCCAGCGCCGGGACAAGGATCAGGTCCGGCCGTTCGGGCGGCAGGATCTCGCCGCCGTCCGGCTCCAGGACGCCGAGCGCGCTTTTTTTCAGCGCGCTTTCGCGCGTGACGCGCACCGCGTCCATCTGCCCGTCCGCGCGGCACAGCGGAACGCAGACGCACTTCCCCTGCGCCGAGGCAAGCGAGAAAAGCGCATCCGTGCCGATCTCCCAGGAAAGCGCAAGGTACAGGAAAACACACTGCGCGTCCCGCCACTGCGAAAGCGCGGCGATCCGCGCGCGCGAGGCGCGCAAGGCGCTCGGCGACCTCGGCTGGGCGGGCGTGGACCTCGGCAAGGAGATTCCCGCCACAGAGTTCGTCGGCTATGACCGCGAGGTGTCCGAGGCGCAGGTGCTCGCCATCGTCGCCGATGAGGAACTGCGCGACGAGATTGCCGCGGGCACGGACGCCATCGTCGTGCTGGACAAGACCCCCTTCTACGCCGAGATGGGCGGTCAGGTCGCGGACCACGGCGTAATCGCGTGCGGCGATATGCGCTTCGAGGTGCGCGACGTGCAGAAGAACAAGGGCGGCAAGTACCTCCACACCGGCACGCTGGTCTCCGGCGCGCTGAAGGTGGGCGACACGGTGACGGCGGAAATCGACACCGCCCGCCGCGACGCCATCCGCCGCGCGCACAGTGCCACGCACCTGCTCGACGCCGCGCTCAAAAAGGTGCTCGGCGAGCACGTGCACCAGGCGGGCTCGCTGGTCGAGCCGGACCGTCTGCGCTTTGACTTCTCCCACTTCGAGCCGGTCACGCCGGAGCAGCGCCGCGAGATTGAGGCGCTGGTCAACGCGAACATCCTCGGCGGCTACGACATCGTCACCGAGGAACTTCCCATCGAAGAGGCGAAGCGCAAGGGCGCCGTCGCCATGTTCGGCGAGAAGTACGGCGACGTGGTGCGCGTGGTCGAGATGGGCAAGGACGGCTGCGTTTCCATGGAGTTCTGCGGCGGCACGCATCTGGACAACACCGCCAAGGCGGGCACCTTCCGCATCACGAGCGAGGGCAGCGTCGCATCCGGCGTGCGCCGCATCGAGGCGACCACGGGTGTTGCAAGCTGCGAGTGCGCCGACCAGGAGCACGAGTCGCTGCGCGCCGCCGCGGCGCTGCTGAAGACCACGCCGTGCGAGCTTTGCGATCGCATCGCACAGACGCTGGACGAGCTGAAGGAGGCGAGGCGCTGCATCGAGCAGTACAAGGCGAAGGAGAGCGCCGGCAGCGCGCTTGACCTGCTCAAAAGCGCCGTCGACGTCGGCGGGCTGCACGTCGTCACCACCACCGTCACCGGCGGCGACGCCAACAGCTTGCGTCAGATGGGCGACGTGCTGCGCGACAAGGACGCCGCCGTCGTTGCGCTCATCGCGCTTGCGGGCGAGAAGCTCACGCTGTTGGCGGTCTGCGGCAAGGACGCGGTTGCCAGGGGCGTCAAGGCGGGCGACATCATCCGTACGGTCGCGCCCATCGTCGGTGGCAAGGGCGGCGGCAAGCCGGACAGCGCCATGGGCGGCGGCAGCAACGCCGCCAAGCTCGGCGACGCGCTCGCCGCAGTGAAGCCCTTCGTGGAGAGCAAGCTCGGATAATGGAACACCATCCCCGCGCGCTGCGCAGGGAACGAATAGAAAGGAGCATCATCATGTCGGATTGTCTGTTCTGCAAAATTGCGGCAGGGGAGATTCCCAGCGACAAGGTCTATGAGGACGAGGTCTGTCTGGCGTTTAAGGACATTGACCCGCAGGCGCCGCTGCATTTCCTCGTCGTGCCCAAGACGCACATCGGCTCCGTCGCCGAGGTGAGCGCGGACAACAGCGCCGTCGTTGCGCACATGCTTACGGTCATCGCCAAGGTGGCGCGCGAGCTGGGCGCGGAGAGCTACCGCGTGGTGTCGAACGTCGGCGAGCAGGCGGGGCAGAGCGTGCCGCATCTGCACTTCCATGTGCTCTCCGGGCGCGATATGACCTGGCCTCCGGGCTGAGTTCTCCTGCGCAGGCGCATTTTGGTAGAAATTCCCGCAAAAAACACTTGCTTTTTCCAAAACGCTGTGGTATTCTATCATAGCTTGAAAAGGGCGGTCCTCTGCCGCGCGCAGCGAAGCGCAGAAACAGCGGGTACGAACGCCTATCATACAGGAGGAATCATCCATGGATCTCATCAAGGAACTTGAAAAGCAGCAGATGAAGGAGACCGCGCCGGTCGCTAACGTCGGTGACACCGTCCGCGTGCACGTGCGCATCAAGGAAGGCTCCCGCGAGCGTATCCAGGTCTTCGAGGGCATCGTCATCGCCAAGAAGCACGGCGGCATCGAGGAGTCCATCACCGTTCGTCGTCTCGCCTATGGCGTCGGCGTGGAGAAGGTCTTCCCCATCCACAGCCCCTCGATTGAGAAAATCGAGACCGTGCGCAAGGGTTTTGTCCGCCGCGCCAAGCTGTACTATCTGCGTGGCCGCGTGGGCAAGGCTGCCAAGATTCGCGAAAAGCTGTAAGACAGCGCAATGAGAAAAAAATCGGGCGGGAGCGTACTCCTGCCCGATTTTTTTGCCCGCCGCCCGTATCATTTTGTAATCAGATACAGGCCCGCGGCGCAGACCGCGACGCCGAGAAGCTGGCGCGCGGAGATGTGCTCGTGGAAAAGGAAATAGCCCACGAACAGCAGCACGACCGCAAGGCTGATGTTGCTGACCACCGACCCGGCGCTGATTTTCCAGCCCGCGCGGTAGAGAAAGAGATTGCCCGCCTCCAGTCCCACGACGGCGAAGCCGAGGACATAGGACGTCCAGTTGACGCCGCGCAGCTCGCTTTGCGCGTGCTCCGGCGTGACGGTTGCGAGAAACGCCGCGCCGCACAGCGCCGCGCTGATGAGATAGGTGACGGTCAGCGCGCCGAAGGCGTTGACCCGCGTGGGGGTGGATTTGGCGCAGATGTGATAGCAGCAGTTCGAGCCGACAATCAGCAGCAGCGGCCAGAGCATGTTCCACATGACGAAAGCCTCCTTTTGTTCGCTATGCCTGCGCCTATGATACCGATGCGGCAGGCGGATGTCAACGAATTTTCGCCTTGCGAAACGGAGGGATATCATATATACTATAGAAATGAGTTTATGCGCAGAAGCAGGAGGGCGAGGCAGCATGAGCACGGTCATTGCATCCGTTGACGCACACAGTCCCGCCGCGCGGGCGGACGTCCGCCCGGGGGAGAAGCTGTTGCGCGTCAATCACCACGACATTGTAGACGTGCTGGACTACCGCTTTTTCTGCTATGACCCCGTGCTGCAGCTCGAGCTGGAGGAGCCGGACGGCACGCTGCGCAGACTCCGCATCCGCAAGGACGAGGGGGAGGACCTGGGCCTGAACTTCGACACCTACCTCATGGACGAGCCGCGCCCCTGCTCCAACCACTGCGTGTTCTGCTTCGTGGACCAGATGCCGCCCGGCATGCGCGACACGCTCTACTTCAAGGACGACGACGCGCGCCTGTCGTTTCTGATGGGCAACTACATCACGCTCACCAACCTCAGCGAGCGCGAGGCGCAGCGCATCATCGACCTGCGCATCAGCCCCATCAACGTCTCCGTGCAGGCAACCGAGCCGCAGCTGCGGCGCACGCTGCTGGGCAACCGGCACGCGGACAAAAGCATTGAGTACATGCGCGCGTTCGGCAAGGCGGGCATTGAGATGAACGGGCAGATTGTCGTCTGCCCCGGCTGGAACGACGGGGAGCACCTGCGCCGCACCATTGAGGACCTGATGGACATCGGCTTCCACTCCTGCTCCGTCGTGCCGGTGGGCATGACGAAATACCGCAAGGGCCTTGCGAAGATTGCGCCGGTGGACGCGCAGAAGGCGGCGGAAATCATCGACACCGTGGACGAGTATGGGGCACGCTGCAAGGAGCGCTTCGGCACACGGATGTTCTTCTGCGCGGACGAGCTCTACCTCAAGGCGAACCGCCCTCTGCCCGACGAGGACTATTACGAGGACTTCCAGCAGCTCGACAACGGCGTGGGCATGCTGCGCAACACGATGAACGAGTTCCTCGACGGGCTGCAGGACGTGGAGGACGGCGATGCCGAGAGCTTCACCATCGCCACGGGCGTTGCCGCCGCGCCCTTCATCGCGCGGCTGGTGGACGCGGCAATGGAAAAATTCCCGGCGCTGCACGGCGAGGTCGTCGCCATCGTCAACGAGTTTTTCGGCAGCAGCATCACCGTCTCCGGCCTCGTCACGGGGCAGGACATCATCCGCCAGCTCTCGGGCCGCACGCTGGGGCAGCGGCTTATCATTCCCGCCAACATGCTCCGCCACGGCGAGGGCGTGTTTCTGGACGACGTGACGCTTGCGCAGCTCTCGCAGGCGCTCGGCCGTCCCGTCGTCGTCTCCGAGACGGACGGTTATTCCTTAGTTGACACCATTTTTGCAAAGGGGGAGGATACCCTATGAAACCCTTGGTAGCCATCGTCGGCAGACCGAACGTCGGCAAATCCATGCTCTTCAACAAGCTCATCGGGCAGCGGCTCGCCATCGTCGAGGACACGCCCGGCGTCACGCGCGACCGCATTTACGGCGAGTGCGAGTGGGTGGGCCGCAAGTTCATGCTGGTGGACACCGGCGGCATTGAGCCGAACACCGACAACGAGATTCTGACCTTTATGCGCGAGCAGGCGCAGATTGCCATCGACCACGCGGACGTCATCATCTTCCTGACCGACGTCAAGTCCGGGCTGACCGCCAACGACCACGACGTGGCGAACATGCTGCTCAAGTCCGGCAAGCCCATCGTGCTGGCAGTGAACAAAATGGACGCCACCGGCAGCGTTGACCCGGATTACTACGAGTTCTACAACCTCGGTCTCGGCGACCCGGTTGCCGTCTCCGCCGTACACGGACACGGCACGGGGGACCTGCTGGACGAGTGCGTGAAGTACTTCCCGCCGGAGACGGAGGACGATGAGGACGAGGATACCGTCAAGGTCGCCGTCATCGGCAAGCCGAACGTGGGCAAAAGCTCGCTGGTCAACCGCATCCTTGGCACCGAGCGCGTCATTGTCAGCAACGTCGCGGGCACGACGCGCGACGCCATTGACAGCTACTTTGAAAACGAGCACGGCAAGTACGTCTTCATCGACACTGCCGGCATGCGC
>JAILRK010000243.1 GCA_024698225.1 Oscillospiraceae bacterium
GAGGTCAAGCAGTGCGTGCAGTCCTTCGTCTACGGCGTCAACACGCCGTCGCGCTGGGGCACGCAGGCGCCGTTCTCCAACATCACGCTCGACTGGGTCGTGCCCGAGGACCTGAAGAACCTCAACGCCCTGGTCGGCGGCAAGTACGTGGACTTCACCTATGGCGACTGCCAGAAGGAGATGGACATGGTCAACAAGGCGTTCATCGAGATTATGATTGAGGGTGACGCCAACGGCCGCGGCTTCCAGTACCCGATTCCGACCTATTCCATCACGAAGGACTTCGACTGGACGCCCACCGAGAACAACAAGCTGCTCTTCGAGATGACCGCGAAGTACGGCACGCCGTATTTCTCCAACTACATCAACTCCGACATGGAGCCGAGCGACGTGCGCAGCATGTGCTGCCGCCTGCGCCTCGACCTGCGCGAGCTGCGCAAGAAGACCGGCGGCTTCTTCGGCTCCGGCGAGAGCACCGGCTCCGTCGGCGTCGTGACGGTCAACATGCCGCGCATCGCCTACCTTGCCAAGGACGAGGCGGACTTCTACAAGCGGCTCGACCATATCATGGACATCTCCGCGCGCTCGCTGAAGGTCAAGCGCACGGTCATCACCAAGCTGCTGGAGGCGGGGCTCTATCCCTACACCAAGCGCTATCTCGGCACCTTTGACAACCACTTCTCCACCATCGGTCTTCTGGGCATGAACGAGGCGGGACTCAACGCCAAGTGGATTCGCGCCGACATGACCGACGAGCGCTGCCAGACCTTCGCCAAGCAGGTGCTCGACCACATGCGCGAGCGGCTGAGCGACTATCAGGAGCAGTACGGCGACCTCTACAACCTGGAGGCGACGCCCGCCGAGTCCACCTCGTATCGCCTGGCCAAGCACGACGTGGAGCTCTACCCCGACATCATCACCGCCGCCGAGCCGGGCGGCACCCCGTACTACACCAACAGCTCCCACCTGCCCGTGGGCTACACCGAGGACATCTTCTCCGCGCTGGACATCCAGGACGAGCTGCAGACCCGTTACACCTCCGGCACGGTGTTCCACGCCTTCCTCGGCGAGAAGCTGCCGGATTGGGAGGCGGCGGCAAAGCTGGTGCGCAAGATTGCGGAGAACTACCGCCTGCCCTACTACACCATGTCCCCGACCTACTCCGTCTGCCGCGACCACGGCTACCTCACCGGCGAGCAGTTCACCTGCCCGCACTGCGGCAGACCCGCCGAGGTCTACAGCCGCATCACCGGCTATTACCGCCCCGTGCAGAACTGGAACGCGGGCAAGACGCAGGAGTACAAGGAGCGTCTGGAGTACGTCGTCGCGCGCTCGAAGCTGACGCACGACGGTCCGAAGGAGGAGACCCCGGTCGGGCAGAGCGCCTCCGCCGCGGGGCACAGCGACAGCAAGAACGCGATTCTCTTTGCCACGCGCTCCTGCCCGAACTGCAAGATTGCCTGCCAGTACATGGACAAGGCGGGCTTCACCTACGACAAGCTCTACGCGGACGAGGAACCGGAGACCGCGAAGCGCTACGGCGTGAAGCAGGCGCCGACGCTCGTCCTGCCCGACGGCACCAAGCTTGCCGGCGCGGGCGCCATCAAGCAGTACGTGACAAGCATCGCGTAAACCGACGCGGAAAGCCATGCGCCCCGGAGCCAGAACGGCTCCGGGGCGCTGTTTCATTCGCTGCGGCGTCCTCCACGCGGAGGACGTTTCTCCGCGCCTCGCCTGTGAGAAGCGCGCGCGGGCGGTTACTCGGCGGACGTCCCCTGCGCCTCAATGAGCGCCAGCTTCTCCCGCCGCGTGAGGCGCTTGAGCTGCACCTCGCGGCGCATCGCCTCCTGCTTCGTCGCAAAGACCTCGCAGTATGCCAGCGCCACAGGGCGGCGCGTGCGCGTGTAGCGCGCGCCCACGCCCGCGTTGTGCGCGGCAAGGCGCTTTTCCAGGTCGTTCGTCCAGCCGCAGTAGAGCGTGCCGTCCGCGCAGCGCAGAAGGTAGGTGTAGTTCTTCTCCGCCATCGTCACACAAGCAGCCACTTCTGCCCGTCCGGCATCGTCCACAGCGTGCCGTCCGCGCGCTCCAGCAGCTCGCCCGTGGGATAGCGGCGGACAATGACCTCCTCGCGGTAGTCGGGGTCCTCGTACCAGCGGGAGAACACGAGCG
>JAILRK010000256.1 GCA_024698225.1 Oscillospiraceae bacterium
TACCTCTTCTTCAACCTCTTCACGCCGCCCTGCTTCGCCGCCATCGGCGCGATGAACTCCGAGATGAAGAGCGCCAAGTGGCTCTGGGGCGCGATTGGTCTCCAGCTCGGCACCGGCTACGTGGTCGCCTTCCTCATCTACCAGTTCGGCACCCTGTTCACCGAGGGTCACTTCGGCACCGCGTTCGTGCCCGGCCTCATCGCCGTGCTTGCCATGGTTGCCGTCGTCGTTGTCATCAGCAGGAAAATCAGAGCGCACTTTGACGAGCAGTACCGTCTGCATCAGGCTGCGCCCAAGGCGTAATAATAAACGAAGGGAGGGACTGCCGTGAATCTGGCGACTGTGATTGCAATTGCTGTTTTGGTGCTCGTCGTCTCCCTGGCGCTGTGGTACATCATCCGCGAGAAAAAACGCGGCGTGAAGTGTGTGGGTTGCCCCTATGCCGGCTCCTGCACGAAGCACGGAGAGCCGCACACGGCGGCGCAGCACTGCGGCAAACAACAATAAAACAGCAAAAGAGGCGGTTCTGCCGCCTCTTTTGACTGCCTGAAAACGGGGGAGGAACGGGTATGGACAAGTTGATTATTGCGGTTGGCGTACTTCTGATTTGCTTTGCCCTGTGGCAGACGATTCAGCGCTTCCGCGGAAAGGCAAAGAGCAGTTGCTGCGGCACGGCGGAGGCCGTGTCGGTCAAACAGGTCGAGGATACGGACGCTTCGCACTATCCGTACCGGTATTGCCTGTCGATTGAGGGCATGCACTGCAGCAACTGCGCAAAAAACGTGGAGAACGCGCTCAACGGCATGCAGGGTGTCTGGGGCAGGGTCAATCTCGGCAAAGCGCAGGCGGACGTGCTGACCAAGCAGCCGGTTGCGAGGGAGGCCTTTGCCGACGTCCTGCGCCGGCGCGACTACGTGCTCAAGGGCTATGCCGTCCTTGCGGACGGTACGGCGACCGGCTGAGCGGCGCACGGCGCGCTGTGGAGCGCCGCAACACGAACAGCTCTGCTTCCGCGGAGCTGTTTTTTTTCATTGTGCCCTTGCAATCCTGCGGAACTATGTTACAATAGCTCTGTTGTTTTATTTTTTTATCAGATGGGAAACATTGTTATGGCTGATTACATCATTGCGACCGCGTCCACGGCGGACCTGCCGCGCGCGTGGCTGGACGCGCACCGGATTCCCTTCATCTCCTACAGCTACATCGTCAACGACAACGAGCTGCGCGAGGACGACTGCCGTGAGGAGAGCCGCGCCGCCGTTTTTGCCGGCATGCGCGCCGGAGACCTGCTCAAGACCTCCATGATCAACGAGTTCGTTTATTACGACTTCTTCAAGGACCTGATGGAGCGCGGTCAGGACGTCATTTTTCTGGACATGTCGCAGAAGATGTCCGCCTCCTACCAGAACTGCCTGGAGGCGGGGGAGATGATACGCAAGGAGTATCCCACGCGCCGCTTCTACATCATGGACACGCGCTGCATCTCCGGCGGTCTCGGCGTGCTCGTCAAGGCGATGGTCAGCCGCATGGAGCAGGGCATGGGCTACGACGAGCTCATCGCCTGGGGCGAGGAAAACAAGCTGAAGGTCATCCACCGCTTCACCGTCAACGACCTCAAGTATCTCAAGGCAGGCGGGCGCGTGTCCAATGCCTCGGCGCTTGTGGGCGCGATGCTGCAGATTAAACCGGTGATTTACGTGCCGGATGCGGGCACGCTGGACGTGCTGAAAAAGGTGCGCGGCCGCAGCGCGGCCATCAACGAGATTCGTGAGGGCGTCCTGCGCGACGTTGCGAACATGGATGCCGCCGACGTGCACATCACGCTCCTGCACGCCGACTGCCTTGCCGACGCGGAGCTCCTCCGGGAGCAGCTGCTCGCGCAGCGCCCCGGCATTGCGGAAATCGACATCACGACGCTCGGCGTGGTCATCGGCGCGCACTGCGGTCCCGGCTTCCTCGCCGCCGTCTACCTCAACAAAAACGGGCGCACCGACCTGTGACAAAAAAACTGACCCATCCCGCCAACGCGGGATGGGTCGTTTTTTTGGCTTCGCTCCGGGTTACTTCAGGTAGCTGCCGAGGATGCTGCCGCCGAGGTACTGCGGGTCCGCGTTGAGGAACAGCTCCGCATAGCCCGGCACGGCGTGATAGGAGATGGGCTTGTCCGGGTTGGCGTTGGTGTACGCCGTGGAGTACTCCTTGATGCCCTGCAGATGGCGTCCGCAGCGCTCTTCAATCGGGTGCCCGACAATGCCGTTGACCGTCCAGGGGACGTAGAGCATGCCCAGGTCCTCGCTCTTTTCGTAGCACTTGTCCTGCCCGCCCATGACCTGCTTTTGCGACGTAGCGCCGCGCAGACGGCCCTGCGAGGCGTTCGCGGTCTCCATCAGAATCGCCATGGTGTCGGTGTAGTCGCCCAGCTCGCGGTGGGTCAGACCGTGGAAGTTGGTCGGGGACTGCTCGAGCGACATCTCCACGCCGGAGAGCAGCAGATTGATACAGCCCTCGGAGGCGATGGACATGGCGTCCTGGTGCGCGACGGTGGCGTTGATGACCGGGTACTCGGGGGACGCCTCGTGCAGGTCGAAGGTCAGACCGATGTCCTCGGTGCGAATCAGCTCCGCCACGCCGTAGGCGGTTTTCTCGGTGATGTTGCCGTCCGGGCGCCCGGGATAGGCGCGGTTGATGTTGCGCGTCTCGGAGCCGGAGAGGCGCTGCCCGGAGGGATAGTGCACGTACACGTCGGGGTCGGGCCACTGGTCAATGGGGTTCGTGGCGCGGGAGCCGAAGCGGAAGGTGCGCGGCCCGCTCTGGGTCTGCAGGGTGAAGTACTGCATGTTGCCCTCGCCGGGGTCGTTGTGGGTGGCGGCGCTGCGGTTCGTATACGGGATGACGTAGACCGTGCCGGAATCCACAACGGCGTTTTCGATGAACACGAAGGCGGACATGTAGCCGGAGGGCTCGTTGGGGTGCGTGCCGCCGAGAATCAGCATTTTGCCGCCCTCTTTCTCACCCTTGAGCACGTAGACCGGGGTGTCGGCATTCGTGCCCTTCAGTCCGTCGAACCAGTCGGAGAGCATTTTGACTTCGCTCACGCTGGGCCCCATCTCGGGCATGGGCAGCTCGCGCGCGGCAAGGAAGTTTGCGCCCGTGACGCAGCAGATGGCAATGGCAGCCACGAGGCACAGCGCCGCGGTAATCAGATGCTTGTTTTCTTTCATTGTTCCGTCCTCCCTACTTAATCATCAGAAGACGAAGAATGAGCGGAATCAGCACCATGGCACAGTTGAGCTGATTGGTCAGCTTTTTCTCCGTAAACAGATTCCAGACGACGAGCCCGATGACCAGTGCGACAATCAGGCGGTAAATCAGTGTAATCATAATTCCGTCCACTCCTTTCTCAGCCGAGAATCAGGAACTGCAGCTGATTGGCAAAAACGATGAAGAGGATGCCCCAGATGATGACAATGAGGCAGGGCAGCAGGCACTTCTTGAGCACCGGCGCGTACTTCTCCATCCCAACCACCTGCGCGGCAAAAATGCCTGCCAGTGCCGTCGGGGGCATCATGTCACCCAGCGACGCAATCAGCGACAGCGCACCGGCAACGATGATTTCCTTTTTGGCGAGGAAGGACAGCAGGAACGGGACGCCCAGCACGCTGGCGGAGCCGAAGGACGACACCGCGCCGAACAGCGGCATGGACACGGCCATTGCGATGTAGCGCGCGAAGCTCGGCATGGACAGGCAGGCGTTGACAATCAGCCCGCGGACGCCGGTGAGCGTCATAATCTGGATGAACATGCCGACGCCCATCAGAATGCCCATGACCGGCAGCACGGCGTTGACGGACTCCTTCGCCGTCTTCGCCACGTTGAAGCGGTTGCCCGTGAAGCAGCCCACCGCTGCGCTGATGAGGAACACCAGCGGCATGCCGATGTCGGGGATGGCGGGCACTGCCTTGTTGATGACCATCAGCACGATGGCGAGGACCAGCGGGATGTAGACACGGAAGCCGTATTTCTCGCGGGACTCCGTGCGCAGCTTGGTGCGGACCTCCTCATAGTTCATGTTCTTCACGTACTTGTAGCCGAACATCAGCACGAAGAGGAACGCCAGCGGGAAGGTCATCAGCGCCAGCGGCAGTCCGAAGCCGCTGTACGGGATGTCGATGCCTGCGCCGATGATCATGGCGGGGATGTTGGTGGGCGGCGCAATCATGCCGAGAATGCCGCCCATGGCGAGGATGCTCGCCGTTTCCAGCATCGGCACGCCCATGAGCATCAGGACGGGCGCCATGATGGAGCCCGCGGAGAGCACCGAGGCGGTCGAGGAGCCGGTAATCATGCCCGGGAACATGATGATGACCATAATCAGGCAGAGCATCAGGGCGGGCTTCTTGTGGAAGCGCTCAATGATGACCGACGAGATGGCGTCCAGCGCGCCGGACTCCTGAATGACCTTCATAAAAATCATGGCGGTGACGATGACGAGAATTGTGTCCACATAGGCGAACATACCCTCGACCAGATGGCGCAGGACAATCCCCTTGCCGCCGGCAATCGAGCCGGCAACGGCGGAGAGGACCATCGAGAGACTGACGGGCAGCTTGCACAGGAAACAGCCCAGCAGAAACACGCCAATCATCACCACGAAAGTGAGCAGTTCTGTTGTCATAGATACCTCCAGTTTTGGAAGGGGGAAGCGGCGGTCCGCCGCCTCCTCCGCAAGTCATGGGTTCACTTGAATACGGCGGGCAGGGCGGTGGTCACATCGCTGATGCTGGCGATGGACGCCAGCTCGATGCCCTTGTCGGCGCAGATGCCGGACATCAGCCCGTCCGCGTCGCCGGAGGAGACCACGATGGCGTAGTCCGCCTGCTCGAAGATGGGCGTGATGAACTTGTCGGACAGGTCGCCGCGGCGCGCCGCGCCGCCGGTGTGCATCACGATGATGCTCAGGCCCTTTGCCTTCGCGCCGTCGATGAGCTCCGCCACGCGCGCAAGCTCGCCGTCGGCGTCGATGCCGGCGGCGCCGAGGCCCTTGGACGAGCCGCCCACCACGACGATGAGCGTCTTCGCGTCGCCGAGGTCGGCGGAGGTGGCGAGGTTGTTGAGCGTGAAGTCCATGCCCAGCTTGCCCATGACCGTGCCAATCATCTGGTAGTCCGCGCTCTGTCCGCCGGAGGTGAGGAGGGCAGGCAGTGCGCCGATGCCGGCGCCCTGCGCGCTTGCTGCGCCGCCCGAGGTCCCGGCAGACAGGCTTTCGGCGCTGTCGTCAAGCACGGGATGCGGGGGCGCGGGCAGGTCTGTGGTGGTCGTACCCTCCTCGGCGCAGGCGACGAGCGCGAACGCCATGGCAAGCGCCATCAGGAGGGCAATGAGTTTCCTTTTCATAGTATGATTTCCTTTCCGGATTCACGGTTTCGGCAATGCCGCGTCCATGTCGGGCTTGCCTTTGCGTCAATAGGCCAACGCCTTGCCGTCGCGCCGCGGGTCGGCGCCGCCGCGCAGCGTGCCGTCCTTGAGAATCTGGATGCCCTGCACGCCGCCGAAGAACAGGTTCCACGAGCCCTTGTCGCCCGTCTCGTGGCCTCTCGCCTCCAGCTCGGCGACAACATCACTCGTCACAGGCGTCACGCCGTCGGACTCGTAGTAGAGCACCATCTTGTGGTTGTCGAAGATACGCGCGGTGTCGATTGCCTCCTGAATGTCCATGTCATAGTCAATCATGCGCTCGACAATCTGGGTGATGGTCGGCCAGATGCGCAGGCCGCCCGGCGTGCCGATGGTCAGATACGGCGTGCCGTCGGGGTAGAGCACAATCGACGGGGACATGGAGCTGAGCGGGCGCTTGCCGCCCTCCACGCGGTTGACGGAGGTGGGGTCAGAGGAGAAGTCGTCCATCTCGTCGTTCATGATGAAGCCGTAGCCGGGGATGGCGACCTTGTTGCCGTAGAAGTCGTTGATGGTCTGCGTGCAGGCGACCATGTTGCCCCACTGGTCCACAACGGAGAAGGAGGTGGTGGAGCTGGACTCATAGGGAATCGGGTCGGACGCCTCGTAGGTCCCGCTTACCGCCATGTCAATCTTGTCTGCAAGCGTCTTGGCGTACTCCTTGCTGGTCAGACCCGCAAGCGGCACCTCGGCAAAGGCGGTGTCCGCCATGTACTTGGCGCGGTCGGCAAAGGCCATCTTGAACGCCTCGGAGAAGAGGTGGATGTAGTCGGCGGTGTTGATGCCGTAGGACTTCATGTCGTAGTTCTCGAGGATGTTCAGCGCCTCAATGAGGTGCGTGCCGCCGGAGGAGGCGGGCGGCAGGGAGTAGATGGTGTAGTCGCGGTACGTGGAGGTGACCGGCTCGCGGATTTCAACCTTGTAATTGGCAAGGTCCTCCGTGGTCATCACGCCGCCGTACTTCTGCACCGTGTCTGCGATGGCCTGGGCGACCTCGCCCTTGTAGAAGGCGTCCGCGCCGCCCTCGGCAATCATCTGCAGGGTCTTGGCAAGGTCCTTGTTGGTCCACACCGTGCCGACCTCAAGCGGCAGACCCATCTCGTCGAGATAGTAGCCCGCCACCTCGGGCATGTGGGAGACCTCGTAGTACTCGTCCTCGGTGCAGCTCTTCATCGTCACGGTGACGATGTAGCCGTCGTTGGCAAGGTCAATCGCGGGCTGCATGAGCTCCTGGCGGCTCAGGTTGCCGGAGCCGAAGTGCTCAAAGGCGTACTCCATGCCTGCAACCTCGCCCGGCGTGCCGGCTGCCATGCCGCCGACCTGAGAGAGGTGGGAATAGTCGCCTTCAAACACGTTGCCGTCCGGGTCGACGAACATGCCGACGTTGCCCTCGGCGTCAAGCCACATCTCGGGCGTGGCATTGGCGGGCGCAATCTCACGGTAGTCGATGACCGAGACCTTCTTGCTCTCCGCCTCGTAGATGATCATGAAGCCGCCGCCGCCGAGACCGGAGGTATAGGGCTCGGCGACGCCGAGGGTGTAGGACGTGGCGATGGCGGCGTCCACGGCGTTGCCGCCCGCCTCCAGCACGTCAAGCCCCGCCTTGGAGGCGTACCAGCTTGAGCTGGCGACAGCGCCCTTGGTGCCGGTGGCGTCGCGGTCGGTGCGTTTGGTCTGGAAGGATTCGTCATAGGGGAGCCATACCTCGTCTTCGGCGGGGGCGGGCTCCTCTGCAGGGGCGGGTTCAGCTGCGGGTTCGGCAGCGGGCTCGGCCGCAGGCTCTGCTGCGGGGGCGGGCTCGGCTGCGGGTGCGGGTGCCGCCTGCTGCCCACAGGCGATGAGGGAGAATACCATAGCAAGCGCGAGAATCAGGGCAAGCAAATTTCTCTTCTTCATCATGATTCCTCCTTATCGTTATCGTTGTTCCGTTATGCTTCCTGCCCCCGCCGGAGCGGGGGCAGTGTTGTGTGGTGTGAGGGCTGCGAACGCCCGATCAGAAGCCGACGGCCTTACCGTCCTGACGCGGGTCGGCCGTGCCGTACAGGCTGCCGTCCTCCAGGAACTCAATCGCCTGGACAGCGCCGGAGGCGGCGGTCTTAATCTCGCCGTGACCCATGTCGACCAGCGTCTGCAGGGTCTCGTCGGTGACGGCGTAGTCCTCGTAGCCCTTGAGCGCGACCTCGTACTGGAGGTTGTTCTTCGGGCCGTTGTTCCAGATTTTCGGAATGCAGATGGCGTCGTGCAGCGGTATGTCGTGGTCAATCACGCGGGAGATGACCTGCGCCACAGAGGCGAAGATGCGCGCGCCGCCCGGGGTGCCGAGCACCATGAACGGGCTGCCGTCCTCTTTGAGGACCACGGTCGGGCTCATGGAGGACAGCGGCTTCTTGCCCGGCTCAATCTTGTTGACGCTCTCGGGGTCGGTGGAGAAGTCGTCCATCTGGTTGTTCATCATGAAGCCCCAGCCGCCGACCATCACGCCGCTGCCAAAGTAGTAGTTGATGGTCTTGGTGATGGCAACGCAGTTGCCCTCAGCGTCCGCGACGGAGTAGTGCGTGGTGTCGGTGTGCTCGAAAAGGGTGGGGTCGCCGAAGTCGACCGGCTCCTTCGCCACGCTCAGGTCGATGAGCGCCGCGCGCTCCTTGGCGTACTCCTTGCTCGTCAGGCCCGTGAGCGGCACGTCGGCAAAGGCGGTGTCCGCCATGTACTGCGCGCGGTCGGCGTAGGAGAGCTTGAAGGTCTCGGCAAAGAGGTGGATGTAGTCGGCGGAGTTGATTTTCAGCGCGCCTACGTCGAAGTTCTCAAGGATGTTGAGAATCTCGATGAGGTGCGTGCCGCCGGAGGACGGCGGGGGAGAAGAGATGACCTGATAGCCGCGGTAGCTGCCCGTCACCGGCTCATGGACCATGACCTCGTAGTTGGCGAGGTCCTCGGTGGTCATCACACCGCCGTATTTCGTCAGGGTGTCGACGACGGCCTGTGCAATCTCACCCTTGTAGAAGCCGTCGCGGCCCTCGTCGGCAATCTTCTGCAGTGCCTTGGCAAGGCCGGGGTTGACAATCACGTCGCCCGTCTCATAGGGCAGGCCCAGCTCGTTCCAGTAGACCTCCTGCATCTCGGGGAACTCCAGCGCCTTTTCATAGGCGTCGGCAATCGCGTTGGCGCAGTACTGGGACACGGTGAAGCCCTCCGTGGCAATGCGGATGGCGGGCTCCATGACCTCCTGGCGGGTCAGCTTGCCGGAGCCGTAGTTCTCCAGCAGGTAGAGCATGCCGGCAACCTCGCCGGGCACGCCGGAGGCAAGACCGCCCTTGACGGTGCCGCCGTTGCTCTTGCCCTCGGCGTCGAGGTAGAGGTCAAGCGTTGCCGCAGCGGGCGCGACTTCACGGAAGTCGATGAAATAGTTCTCGCCGGAAGCGGTGTGAATCGTGCACAGACCGCCGCCGCCGAGGCCGGAGGTGAAGGGCTCGCAGACGCCGAGGGCAAAGCCCATGGCAACGGCGGCGTCCACAGCGTTGCCGCCCTTCTGCATGATCTCCGCGCCGACCTGGGAGACCTCGTACTTGGACGCGGTTGCCATGGCGGTGGCCGCGGTGGCGTCACGTCCGGTGGTGATGCGGTTGCCGTCCGCATCGACGGTCTCAAAGCCCTCCACGGAGTACGCGGGGGTCAGCTTCGGCGCCTCGGGTTCGGGCTCGGGTTCCGCCGCAGGCTCGGTCGCCGGAGCCTCGGTGGCGGCAGGGGTTTCCGCGGGCGTCTCGGACGCCTGCGGCTCGGTTTTGGCGCAGGCAGCGAGCGAGAGAAGCATCGCGAGCGTCAAAACCACTGCAAGTAGTTTCTTCATTTTGGTTCTCCTTCCTGAATGTTGCGGACCGGATGAGCGGTCCGCATGGGTTGATGTGGCAGCCGCATGCATCATATCACCAAACCGGCGGCGCTGTCTACAGCAACCGCCGATTTTGCATACTTTTTTTTGCTCGTTGTATCGTTCGCACCCGCTCACTGTCCGCTCAGCACGCCGCAGAAGTCCAACACGGCGCGGACGAAGCGAAGCTGCTGCGCCACGCGGACGCTCAGCGCGTCGGCGCGCCAGGTCTCCAGCGTGAGCACGGGGATGCCCAGCTCCTCGCTTACCGTCCGGTTGATGCTGCCCGCGGGCGGTGAGCCCAGCAGCGTCCACGCTCCGTCCACCGTCAAATCCCAGATGAGGTCGGCGACGGGGGCGACGTCGCAGACGATGACCGAGCCGCGCAGGTCGTCGCGCTCCGGCGCGCTTGCCTGCGGGCCCTTCGTCTCGTGCAGGTCGAGCACCAGCGCGGGCTGCTTGTCCGCGATGTCCGCGTAGATCGACGCGGCAATCTGCTCGGCGTCCCAGCCGTCGCTCTTGCCGGGGAAGCAGCGGTTGAGGTCGCGCATGGAGCGGGTGGTGCGCCGGTCGTTCTCCGCGCCGTAGCGGTTGGCGGGGCTGAGGAGATACACCGTGCCCGCGTCGGGACAGACGGTCTTGAGCAGGTTTGCCGCCGTCCAGCCCGCGGTCTCGTCGCCGTGGATGCCGCCGACGATGTAGACCGCCGGGCCCTCCGCCGCACCGCGGCGCACGACGACCTCGTTCTCCCATTCCGTGCCGGCGGCGATGGCGTAGCGCTCCTCCGCGGCGTCCGCGGCGCAGAGCGCGGGCGCAAAGTCCGCCAGCGTCCAGAGCGCCGGGTCCTCCGGCAGCGCGGCGGGCGCCTCGGCAGGGGACGTCTCGCGTTCGGGGGGCTGCTCTGCG
>JAILRK010000066.1 GCA_024698225.1 Oscillospiraceae bacterium
CAAAAGCTGATTACCCGCCGCTATCCGGGCATCAACGCCAAAATCTGCGACCAGTTTGTCCGCCTCTACGGCGAGCTGGAGCGTAAGGCGGGCAGCGCCGAAATCTCCGACGCCGCGCTGGACCTGCGCGGTCTGCTGGACGCGATTGCGCTGATGGAGCAGGGGCTCTGCTCCGGCGACGCGCTGGAGATGTGCGTGGTCAACAAGAGCTTCGATGCCTATGAGCGCGGGCTCATCCGCGACGTCATCCACGCGCGCGTTCCCGCCGACCTCACGCGCGACGTCGTGTTTCCCGCATGATTAAAAAGCAGTACACGGGCAGCGCACGCCGCGCCCGCAACATCATCTGGAACGCCGCCGGGCGCTATGACTTTGAGCCGCCCTTCATGGCGTTCTACCCCAACGGCAAGCCCGACCAGTACTTCAACATGGTGGCGGGACTGGTACAGAAATGGCTGGACATGCCGCGGCTCTGGCAGTTTTTCTCCGGCTATGAGGGCGACCGTCGCGCCGACGAGTTTGACGACCTGCTGTGGCTGGGACTGGAAAACTGCGTGTATGAGAAGGAACTGGACGAGCGCCCGATTCTTCAGGCGCTGCGTAAAGAGCGCGCCGAGGAGTTCTTCCGCGAGCAGCAGAACCTCTCGCGCCAGCAGATGGAGTACCAGAGCATGACCGTCTACACCCAGCAGGAGTACCGCTGGGCGCTGGTGTGCGGAAGGCGCGCGCCGTTGCTCTCGCCGCGCGAGAAGCGCATGGCGGCTGCGCTGCGCTTTTCCGGCGCACTGGATACCGACGGCGTGCTTGCTGCGATGCGCGCCTTTTTGGAGGACTTTTTCCGCTGGCGCGGGGCGCGCGGGGCCGCCGCACCGCTGCGGGCGAACGCACTGGCGAAGGCGCTGCTGCGCCATGAGCACAGGCGGCGGGACCGCCTGCTCGTGCGCATGGGCACCGGCGAGGGCGACCATGAGAAGGCGGTGCAGCAGCGCCACGCGGGGCTGGGGCGCTACGTCGGACCGACGGCGGAGGACGAGGCGTACGTCCGCGCGGTCTTCGGGCGCAGCAGCGTCAGCGACGCGGAGCGCCGCATTCTGGAAAACGAGCTGTGCGTCGGGCGCGACGCCGACTGCCGCCTGTGGCTCACGAAGGGCGAGCCGGGCGAGACCGACGACCGGGACGCGCTGGAGGTCCGCCGGAGCGCCGCGCGCCAGAAGGAGCGCAACGAGGCGTACTATGCCGCGCACAGCGCCATGATTCGGCACAACGTGCGCGCGCTGACTACGCGGCTGGAGACCGTGATCTCCTCGTACTTTCGGCACATGCCGGAGCCGCACCGCAGCGGCAGGCTGCGCAGCGAGGTGGCGTATCGCCTGAGCGTGCTCCACGACACGCGCATTTTCCTGCGCGACGGGGAGGAGATGGAGCCGCAGTTTTGCGTCGATTTGCTGCTGGACGCCTCGCAGTCGCGCATGAATGCGCAGGAGGTGCTCTCCGCGGAGGGCATCATCATCGCCGAGAGCCTGCAGAAGCTGAACATTCCCGTGCGCGTCTGCGCATTTCGCAGCCTGCGCGGCTATTTGGTGCTGGAAACCCTGAAGGACTGGCGGCAGAGCGACTGCCGGGGACTGCTGCGCTATTTTGCGGGCGGCTGGAACCGCGACGGGCTTGCCATTGAGACGCTTGCCCGCCTGAACGACGACTCGACGCTCCACGGACGGCGGAGGCTGCTGCTTGTGCTGACGGATGCCAGCCCCAACGACTCCACGCCGCTTGCCGGCGAGGGCCTGCGCCTTGCGCGGGAGTATGAGGGGCAGTTGGCAGTCAGCGCGACGCAGGAGGCGGTGCGCGCGCTGCGCGCAGCGGGTCAGAGCGTGGGCGCGGTGTTCCACGGCAACACGCGCAACTTGGAAAACGTACAGCAGATTTACGGGCACGCCTACGTCCGCATCCAGAAGGCGGGACAGCTTGCGCAGGGCGTAAGCGACCTGCTGCTGATGCTGATGCGCGAGAAGAGCGCCTTATGATTGAAGCGAGGGGAGACAAGACATGCATCCATGGGCACATTTCAAAACCATCACGCGCCACCGCAATTTGGTGTGCAGGTACTGCTTTCGCGTGGGGCTGTACCGGCAGGGACTGCTGCACGACCTGAGCAAGTACTCCCTTGCGGAATTCTGGCGCGGCGCGAAGTACTACCAGGGCTATCGCAGCCCCAATGACGCCGAGCGCAAGGCGAACGGCGTGTCGCTGGCATGGCTGCACCACAAGGGGCGCAACCGCCACCACTTTGAGTACTGGATTGACTACTGCATCGCGGACGACGGCAGCGTCTACATGGGCGGCTGCAAAATGCCGATGCGCTACGTGGCGGAGCAGTTCTGCGACCGCGTCGCCGCCTGCCGCATCTATCTGGGCGAGCGGTACACCGACAGCGCGCCCTACGACTATTACATGCGCTCGCGCGGGCACATCATGATTCACCCGGAGACCGGCGCGGAGATTGAAGAGATGCTGCGCGTGCTCAAGGAGCAGGGGGAGGACGCCGCCTTTGCCTTCGTTCGCCGCAGATTGCACGAAAGCGCCGCGGGAAATTGCTGAATTTTATCCATTTATTTTATACTTTTTCTTGAAATCAAGGTGGATGCGTGATATACTACTCCACGATTTTGGCGTAATTTCACCGAAGGACGGATTAAATAGATGAATCATCCCTATAAGACCCGCGCCGGCGGCGCGACCGTGACGGTATTCGTGCCCTACGACTGCCGCAACAACTGCCCATTTTGCATCAACAAACAGGAATACGCCGACTGCACCGGCTTCTCCGTGGACAAAATCATTGACAGCATTCATGTGATTGACGACATCACCCCTGCGTGCGACTTTGTCTTCACCGGTGGAGAGCCCTTTGCGAATCTCAACTCGCTCCAGCGCATGCTGGACGCCGTGCCCGCAACGCACAAGGTCTACATCAACACCACCTTCCCCGTGCAGCCCGGCTGCAGCGCGGAGGAGATGCTTGCCTTTACGGAGCGCAACCGCGACAAAATCACCTGCATCAACGTCTCCCGCCACGTGGACCCCTACGTCGAGGAGTCGCCGGACGAGGTGGTCGCCGCCATTGCCACGCCCAAGCGCGTCAACTGCGTGCTGTACTTGGACTATCCCTCGGACGAGCTCAAGGACTTTGCCGAGCGCTGGCGCAAGTGGCATATCCCCATCCAGTTCCGCTATGACTACACCGAGACCACGCCCGAGAACCTCTATGAGCAGGACAACGACCCCATTTTGCAGGACCTCAAGTCGCAGTTCACCTATATGGGTCTGGACGGCTGCCGTATGCGCAACGGCTTCCACTTCCGCTATAAGGACCTGCACATGACCTATCACAAAACCCTGCCGTACTCCACGATTGTGGAGACCGGAGAGGACGGCGTGACCTATGACATCCTCTATGACCTGCTCATCAAGCAGAACGGCGAGCTGCACTCCGACTGGACCGGTGTGCCGCTGGACGTGGAGAAGTACCGCAAAGTCGTCTTCGAGCCCTATGACCTCAAGGTGCTCGACGGCACCATTGATTTCTGATGAAAAAAACCCGCCCTCAGGCGGGTTTTTTTATGGAATAGAAGGGTGAAAGCGCGGCTTACAGCGCGTCCTTGATGGCGGCGAGCAGCTCGTCGTACTCCTCAAAGGCGGGCAGCTGCGGATAGTCCCGCTTAATCTGCTCGGTCGTGCGGAAGAGGAAGCCTGCCTTGCTGGCAAGAATCATGCCGAGGTCGTTGAAGCTGTCGCCGGCGGCGATGGTCTCAAAGCCGATGCTCTGTAGCCCCTTCACCGTGGTCAGCTTCGACTGCGCGCAGCGCATGCGCACGCCGGTCAGCATCCCCGCCTCGTCCGTGATGAGGCTGTTGCAGAAGATGGTCGGCCAGCCCAGCTTTTTGAGCAGCGGCTGGGCGAACTCCTCAAAGGTGTCGGAGAGGATGATGGTCTGCGTGGTCGCGCGCAGCTCGTCCATGAACTCCTTTGCGCCGGGCAGGGGGTCAATCTGCGCGATGACCTCCTGGATTTCCTTCAGGCCGAGCCCGTGTTCGCGCAGCGTGTCCATGCGAAAGCGCATCAGCTTGTCATAGTCCGGCTCGTCGCGCGTGGTGCGGCGCAGCGCGGGAATGCCGCTGACCTCGGAAAAACGAATCCAGATTTCCGGCGTAATGACGCCCTCCATATCAAGGCATACAATATTCATCGTTAAAACCACTCCTTTTCTGCCGCCTTGGCAAGCACATAGTCCAGCATCGCCTCGCGGTCGATGACGTCCTTGTGGCGCACGCTGCGCTCACGCAGACCGGCCAGGTTTTTGGGGATGGGCACGCCCGTCTCGTTGCGCACCTGCTCCATGACGTCAAACTCGTCGCCCTTGGCGCTGTGTCCGATGCCGGCGAGCACCGCCGCGGGGAACTTGTACGGCGAGGCGGTGGAGAGGATGACGACGTGGTTGTGCGCCGGGTGCTCCGCCTTGTACTGCTGCGCCACATCCCAGGCGACGGCGGTGTGCGTGTCGCAGAGGTAGCCGTACTCGCGCCAGACCATGCCGATGGCGTTCTTCGTGCCCTCGTCGTCGCAGCAGCCCTGCCAGAACGCCTCGTGCAGCCGCGCAAGCAGCGTCTCCGGCACCTGATACGCGCCCTCGGTTTTGAGCTGCTCCATCAGCGAGCGCACCAGCGCCGCATCGTCGGAGAGCAGATACAGCAGCCGTTCGAGGTTGCTGGACACGAGGATGTCCATCGACGGCGAGACGGTCTTGTAGAAGGGGCGGTTCTTGTCATAGCGCCCGGTCTTCAGAAAGTCCGTGAGTACGTTGTTGGCGTTGGAGGCGCAAATCAGGGTGCCCACGGGCAGACCCAGCGCCTTGGCAAACCACCCGGCGAGAATGTCCCCGAAGTTGCCCGTCGGCACGCAGAAGTCCACCTTGTCGCCCGCCTGCAGCGTGCCGTCCTTCACCAGGTTCGCATAGGCGCGGAAGTAGTACACGACCTGCGGCGCAAGACGCCCGATGTTGATGCTGTTCGCGCTGGACAGGCGCACGCCCTTGCCGTCAAGCAGCTTGCCCTCCGTCACGGCGGCAAACACGTTCTTCACGCCGGTCTGCGCATCGTCAAAGTTGCCGCGCACGGCGCACACGCAGGTGTTGTTGCCCGCCTGCGTCGCCATCTGCGCCTTCTGCACGGGGGAGACGCCGCCGTCGGGATAGAACACAATGATTTTTGTGCCCGGCACGTCGCAGAAGCCCTCCATTGCCGCCTTGCCGGTGTCGCCGCTGGTGGCGGTGAGAATCAGAATCTCGTCGTCCACGCCGCACTTCTTGCGCGCCGCGGTCATCAGCTGCGGCAGCATGCTCAGCGCCACGTCCTTGAACGCGCTCGTCGGCCCGCGGAAGAGCTCGAGCACCGTGTCGTCTCCGACGCGGACGGTGGGCGTCAGGTCCTCCGTCTCAAAGCGGCCGGTGTATGCGTTTTTCACCAGCACGCGCATCTCGTCCTTCGTGAACGAGGGCAGCAGCGCGCTTAAAATCTCCGTTGCCATGCCCTGCGTGTCCATGTCCAGCACGCTTTTCCAGTCGAAGGCAATGTCCTTCATCGAGGGCATGGTATACAGGCCGCCGTCCGGCGCCAGTCCGTCCAGCACAGCCTGCGCGGACGATGCCTTGAGCATGGGATTCCGGGTGCTTTGGTAGTCCATTGTGCAGTTCCTCCAAAACTGAACTCCCGAAGGTTTGAAATTTTGTAAAAGCAATAAGGTTCTTCGGGGATTGTATTTTCACCTTAGCTATGTTATATTGTTTTTGCACAAAAGTCAAGTGTTTTTCTGGCACGGACAAAATCTTATCTAACGATACAAAGAGGACAGATAACCATGCTCAAGGTAGTCAAGTTTGGCGGCTCATCCTGCGCGGACGCGGCGCAGTTCGCCAAGGTCAGAAGCATCGTGCAGGCGGACCCCTCACGCCGCGTGGTGGTGGTCTCCGCACCGGGCAAGCGCTTTCGCGATGACCATAAAATCACCGATTTGCTGTATCTCTGCGCGGCGCACATCAAATACGGCGTCGGCTGCGACGACATTTTCGGGCTGATTCGCGCCCGCTACAGAGACATTGCGCGCGGCTGCGGCCTGGACATCGACCTCAACGGTGAGTTCGACGTGCTCTGGGAGAAAATCCAGAACGGCATCAGCAAGGACGAGATTGCCTCGCGCGGCGAGTATTTTTCCGCAAAGCTGATGGCGGCGTATCTCGGCTTTGAGTTTCTGGACGCGGCGCTGTGGGTGAAGTTCCGCTTCGACGGCAGCGTGGACCAGGAGGCGAGCTACGAGGCGCTGCGCCGCGCCGCGGACGGGCGCGGCGTCGTGACTCCGGGCTTTTACGGCGTGATGCCGGACGGACACATCAAGACCTTCAGCCGCGGCGGCAGCGACATCACCGGCGCGCTGGCGGCGGCGGCGCTGGACGCCGACGTGTACGAGAACTGGACGGACGTGTCCGGCATTCTGATGGCGGACCCGCGCATTGTCAAGGACCCCGCGCCCATCAGCCACATCACCTACAACGAGCTGCGCGAGCTGAGCTACGTCGGCGCGCAGGTGCTCCACGAGGGCGCGGTTTACCCCGTGCGCGAGAAGCACATCCCGCTCAACATTCGCAACACCAACGACCCCACGCACCCCGGCACGCTCATCATGGAGAAAATCGACGATGACGCCGACAAGAGCGACACCTTCATCACCGGCATCGCGGGGAAGAAGGGCTTTTCGATTATCACCATCGCCAAGACCAGCCTTTCCTCCGAGCACGGCATCCTGCTGCAGATTATGGAGGTGCTGGAGAAGCACCGCATCAACGTGGAGTTCATCCTTTCCGGCATCGACACGGTTTCGCTGATGGTCAGCGCCGCGGAGGTCAGCCGTCAGCTCTACGAGGTGCTGGGCGAGCTGCAGAAGCGGCTCAAGCCCAACAGCATCACCGTCTCGGAGCACATTGCCATCGTCGCCGCGGTGGGGCGCAAGATGGCGTACCGTCTCGGCACGTCGGGCAAGCTGTTTGCCACGCTCGGCGACAACGGCGTCAACGTGCGCATGATTACGCAGGGTCCCGATGAGCTGAATATCATCGTGGGCGTAGAGGAAAAGGACTTCGAACAGGCCATCCGTGTCCTGTACGACAGCTTTGTAAAGGAGAAATGAACATGAGTAAGGAAGTAAAGATTGGCATCCTCGGCGCAACGGGCGTCGTGGGACAGGAAATGATGAAGATTCTGGACGAGCGGAACTTCCCCGTGGCATCGCTGCGCCCCATCGCCTCCGGACGCAGCGCGGGCAAGACGCTGCGCTTCCGCGGCGAGGACGTCACCATCGTCGAGGCGAGCGACAGCGCCTTTGACGGACTGGACATCGTGCTCGGCGCGGCGGAGAACAACATTGCCGAGCGCTTCGCCCCCTCCATCGTCCGTGCGGGCGCGACCTTCGTGGACAACTCCAGCGCGTTCCGTCTGGACCCCAAGGTGCCGCTGATTGTGCCGGAAATCAACCCCGAGGACGTCGCCTGGCACAGCGGCATCATCTCCAACCCCAACTGCACCACCATCATCACCATGGTCGCCGTTGCGGCGCTGGCGAAGGAGAGCCCGATTGAGACCATCATCGCCTCCAGCTATCAGGCGGCGAGCGGCGCGGGCAAGGCGGGCCTGGACGAGCTGAAGGCGGAGGCGCTGGCCTACGCCAAGGGCGAGACGGTCGAGCCGCACGCCTTTGCCTATCAGCTGGCGTTCAACGTCATTCCGCAGATTGGCGGCGAGCAGTACATGGGCTACACCAGCGAGGAGATGAAGATGCAGAACGAGGGCCGCAAGATTCTGCACCTGCCGGAGATGAACGTCTCCTGCACCTGCGTGCGCGTGCCGGTGTTCCGCAGCCACAGCGTCTCCGTCGTGCTGCGCACGAAGGAAAAAATCAGCGTCGAGCGCGCGCGCGAACTGATTGCCGCCGCCCCCGGCGCAAAGCTGGTGGACGACCTCGGGAACAAGGTCTATCCCATGCCGCTGGATACCTCCGACCAGGACATCGTCTTTGTCGGCCGCATTCGCGAGGACCTCACCGACCCGAACGGCCTGAACCTCTGGTGCTGCGGCGACCAGATTCGCAAGGGCGCGGCGACCAACACCGTGCAGATTGCCGAGCTGCTGTTGCACTGAGCGCAGGAGAACGCCCGCCGGACGACGGGTAATAAAAAGGCGTGCAATGGAAATCAGCGGCGCGGGAGCGTGCCCGGTAATGCATACAAATAGAGCTCAATTGTTATTGACATCAGATTTCAATTGTGCTATCATCAGCAAAACTGAACAGCATCTTCAAACCGTTGACGCGGAGATAACGGCAACCATGCCTTTACAGAGAGCCTGCAATGCTGAGAGTCAGGTAAGAGACAAGTTGTCAAATGGACCGCTGAGGGCGCAGTCAAAGGTACCCTTTGTACCGAGTATTCTGCGACGTTGCAGGCAGACGTCATTTGCCGGGGATATGTTGGTATCCCGCTGAGTGCATAGGGTCATTCCTATGAATCAAGGTGGCACCGCGGATAGGTTCTATTCGCCCTTGACAGAATGTGTATTTCTGCCAAGGGCGATTTTATTTTATCACGCTTTGACGGCGAATGCACCACAGGCAGGAAAAGACCGTACAGCGAAAACGTTCTCCATCCACGGCGCGCAAGTTCATCCGCGGTCCGGCAGGACCCCATACAAAAAACATGACCCCAAACATTTTTGACGGAAAAAGGAGAGAACCCATGATTAGAGCAGCGATTGAAAAAATCACCAACAAAGCAGACCTCACCTATGATGAGGCGTACGACGTCATGAACGAAATCATGAGCGGCGAAACCACGCCGACACAGAATGCCGCCTTTCTGGCGGCGCTGGCGACCAAGAGCACCCGCGCGGAGACCACCGAGGAAATCGCCGGTTGCGCCGCCGCGATGAGGGACCACGCAACGAAGGTGGAAACCGATATGGAGCTCTTTGAGATTGTCGGAACGGGCGGGGACGGCGCGCACAGCTTCAACATCTCCACCACCTCTGCGCTGGTTGCGGCAGCAGGCGGTATGAAGGTCGCAAAGCACGGAAACCGCGCCGCTTCTTCCCAATGCGGAACAGCGGATTGCCTTGAGGCGCTGGGCGTCAACATCCAGCAAAGCCCCGCAAGATGCGTGGAGCTTCTGAATGAAGTCGGCATGTGCTTCTTCTTCGCGCAGAAGTATCACACCTCGATGAAACACGTCGGTGCAATCCGCAGGGAACTGGGCTTCCGGACGGTGTTCAATATTTTGGGGCCGCTCACCAACCCCGGCAGTCCGACGATGCAGCTTTTGGGGGTATATGATGACTATCTGGTAACGCCGCTGGCACAGGTTCTCATCAGCCTTGGCGTGAAACGCGGCATGGTGGTTTACGGGCAGGAAAAACTGGATGAGATTTCCGCAAGCGCGCCCACCACCGTGTGTGAAATCAAGGACGGCTGGTTCAAATCCTACGTCATTACGCCGGAGGAGTTCGGCTTTGAACGCTGCACAAAAGCCGACCTGGAAGGCGGCACGCCCGAGGAAAACGCCAAAATCACGCGCGCCATCTTAAGCGGGGAAGCAGGAGCGAAGCGGAATGCGGTTTTGATGAACGCGGGTGCGGCGCTTTATATCGGCGGTAAGGCCGACAGCATGAAAGCCGGCATTGCGCTTGCCGCAGAACTCATCGATTCCGGCAAGGCGCTTGCAACGCTGAACAGGCTCATTGAGGTCAGCAACCGTCCGGAGGCCGAGGCATGACCGTCCTCGACCGGCTGGCCGAGCACGCCCGCGCGCGTGTGGCGGAGGCAAAAAAGAGCGTTTCCCTTGAAGCAATCCGGCGGCAGGCGCTGTCAACACCCAGAGGGGCGTTTGCGTTTGAGCGCGCACTGAAAAAACCGGGCGTCTCCTTCATCTGCGAGTGCAAAAAGGCGTCTCCCTCGAAGGGGCTCATCGCGCCCGATTTCCCGTATCTGCAGATTGCAAAGGAGTACGAGGCGGCAGGGGCGGATTGCATTTCCGTCCTGACCGAACCGGACTGGTTTCTCGGCAGCAACGCGTATTTGAAGGAAATCGCGGGCACCGTCCGCATCCCCTGTCTGCGCAAGGACTTTACGGTGGATGAATACATGCTCTACGAGGCGAAGGTGCTGGGCGCATCGGCGGTTTTGCTGATTTGCTCGATCCTGAGCGAGGAGGAGCTGCGAGACTACCGTTGTATCTGCGATGCCCTGGGTCTGTCTGCTCTGGTCGAGGCGCACGATGAAACGGAGGTGCGTGTGGCAATACGGGCG
This sequence comes from Oscillospiraceae bacterium, assembly GCA_024698225.1. GTDB lineage: Bacteria > Bacillota > Clostridia > Oscillospirales > Oscillospiraceae > Hominicoprocola. The sequence goes on from JAILRK010000066.1 coordinate 10,402, forward strand.
GGCGCGCGCATCATCGGCGTCAATAATCGGAATCTCAAGGACTTTTCCGTGGATACGAACAACAGCGCCAGACTGCGCAGATTGATTCCGGACAACGTGCTGTTTGTCTCTGAAAGCGGCGTGAACAGCGCGGAGGACGTGGCAAAGCTCCGCGAAATCGGGGCGGACGCCGTGCTGATTGGCGAAACCCTCATGAGAGCGCCCGACAAGAAGGCGAAGCTCTCGGAACTGCGAGGTGCCGTATGACAAAAATCAAGCTTTGCGGTCTGTCCCGCCCTTGTGATATCGAGGCGGCAAACGAGTTGAAGCCGGACTATATCGGATTTGTCTTTGCGCCGAAAAGCAAGCGGTACGTTACGCCCGAAACGGCGAGGGGACTCAAACAAATGTTGTCGCCCGGGATTCAGGCGGTCGGTGTGTTTGTCAACGAGACGCCTGAGGCGGTTGCAAAGCTGCTGCAGGACGGCGTCATCGACGTTGCTCAGCTTCACGGTGCCGAGGACGAGGTGTATATGACGCGGTTGCGCCGACTTACGGACAGACCAATCATCAAGGCGTTTCGCATGGAACCAGGAATTGACCTGCAAGCGGTTGCGCAAAGCACGGCGGATTTCGTCCTGCTGGATTCCGGCGCGGGCACTGGGACGGTGTTTGACTGGAAACGGATACAAACGGTCAAACGGCCGTATTTCCTTGCCGGAGGTCTTGACGCCGACAATGCGTCGGCTGCGGTGAGACTGCTCCGGCCGTATGCGGTGGACGTCAGCTCCGGCATCGAAACGGACGGACGAAAGGATAAACGCAAAATGGCGGCGTTTGTAGCCGCCGTGAGAAAGGAAGAGCAAACTTGACAAATCCAAACGGACGCTTCGGCATTCACGGCGGCCAGTATATCCCGGAAACGCTGATGAATGCGGTCATTGAACTGGAAAAAGCGTATGAATACTATAAAAACAATCCTGCGTTCAACACAGAGCTGACCACGCTCCTCAACGAATACGCGGGAAGACCCTCGCGGCTTTACTACGCGGAGAAAATGACAGAAGACCTCGGCGGCGCCAAAATCTATCTGAAGCGTGAGGACCTCAATCACACGGGCGCGCACAAAATCAACAACGTGCTCGGTCAGGCGCTTCTTGCGAAAAAAATGGGGAAAACCCGTCTGATTGCCGAGACGGGAGCCGGTCAGCACGGCGTTGCCACCGCAACCGCCGCGGCCCTGATGGGGATGGACTGTGTGGTGTTCATGGGCGAAGAGGACACCGTCCGACAGGCGCTGAACGTGTACCGCATGCGTTTGCTCGGCGCGGAGGTGATTCCCGTAAAGACAGGCACCGCGACCCTGAAGGATGCGGTCTCCGAGGCAATGAGAGAGTGGACCTCCCGCATCCAGGATACCCACTACTGCCTCGGCTCGGTGATGGGACCCCATCCGTTCCCGACCATTGTCCGCGATTTCCAGGCGGTCATCTCCAGAGAGATTAAGGAACAGATGCAGGAGAAGGAGGGCGGATTGCCCGACGCGGTGATTGCCTGCGTGGGCGGCGGGTCCAATGCCATCGGCAGTTTCTATCATTTTATCGAGGACGAGGGTGTTCGGCTGATTGGCTGCGAAGCGGCGGGCCGGGGGGTTGACACCTTTGAAACGGCGGCGACCATTGCCACGGGACGTGTCGGCATCTTCCACGGCATGAAGTCCTATTTCTGCCAGGACCAATACGGTCAGATTGCTCCTGTGTACTCCATTTCCGCAGGACTTGACTATCCCGGCGTAGGTCCCGAACACGCCTATCTCCACGACATCGGCAGAGCGGAGTACGTTCCTGTGACGGATGATGAGGCAGTCAACGCATTCGAATACCTTGCCAGGACCGAGGGCATCATTCCGGCAATCGAATCGGCGCACGCCGTTGCCCATGCGATGAAGATAGCGCCGACGATGGGGAAAGACAAACGCATCGTGATTACCATATCCGGCAGAGGCGACAAGGACTGTGCCGCCATTGCCCGCTACAGAGGAGAGGATATCCATGAGTAGCATCGGAAAAGCATTTGAAAACGGGAAGGCATTCATTGCCTTTCTCACCTGCGGCGACCCGGATTTGGAAACCACCGCCGCCGCAGTCAGAGCCGCCGTCGAAAACGGCGCCGACCTGATTGAGCTTGGAATCCCGTTTTCCGACCCAACTGCAGAGGGACCCGTCATTCAGAGGGCCAACCTCAGAGCGCTGAACGGCGGCATCACGACGGACCGGATCTTCGCCTTTGTCAAAGAGCTTCGCCGCGATGTGAAGGTGCCGATGGTGTTTATGACCTACGCCAACGTGGTGTTTTCCTACGGTGCGGAACGATTTCTCTCCACCTGCCGCGACGTCGAAATCGACGGCCTGATTCTGCCCGACGTTCCGTTTGAGGAAAAAGAGGAGTTCCAGCCGCTTTGCAAACGGTACGGGGTGGAGCTCATCTCGCTCATTGCGCCAACGTCGGACCGGCGCATCGCCATGATTGCACGGCAGGCGGAGGGCTTTGTGTACCTTGTGTCCAGCCTTGGCGTGACCGGGACAAGGACGGAGATTACGACCGACCTCGCTTCCATCGTGACGGTAATCCGGGAGAACACAACTGTCCCCTGCGCGATTGGGTTTGGCATCTCAACACCGGAGCAGGCAGCAAGAATGGCCGGTCTGTCTGACGGGGCCATCGTGGGCTCAGCCATTGTCAAACTGCTTGCGCGGTACGGGAAAGACGCCCCGGAGCACATCGGAGCGTACGTCAGGTCCATGAAGGACGCAATCCGCTAAAAAAAGCGTCAAGCAACGGCGTGTTGCTTTTCCTTTGCGTGGAAAGGTGGTATTCTTCTCTAAACGGATTGTCAGGAGGAGACTGTCATGGAAATCAAAGATGTTCTGAAAAACCTTCGGGAAAGCCATCATCTGACGCAGGAGCAGATGGCGGAGCGTGTGATGGTCACGCGTCAGGCCGTGAGCCGCTGGGAGAACGGCGAGACGCAGCCGGGAACGGAGACGCTGAAGATTCTTTCGCGGGAGTTTGACGTTTCGATTAACACGCTGCTCGGCTCACCCAGACAGTTGGTCTGCCAGTGCTGCGGAATGCCGCTCAGCGAGGATGGAATCATCAGCAAGGAGTCCGACGGCAGCTTCAACGAGGACTACTGCAAGTGGTGCTATGCAGACGGCACATACACGTATGACGACATGGATGAGCTGATTGACGTCTGTGTGGGTCACATGGCAAATGAGACTGTCACAGAAGAGCAGGTCCGCACATATCTGAAAGAGACGCTGCCCAAGCTCGACTATTGGAAGAGATACGAAGCGCTGAGCGACAACGGTCAATTTGCCGCATTCAAGAAGCAGCTGATGGAGGAAATCAATGACCTGCACATCGACGGGCTGCCAAAGGTGGAACGGCTGAACGCGCTGGTCGGACAGTACGTGAATCTGGAATACCGGCTGCCCAGCGGGCAGAGTGTTCGCTTCCTCAACGACCGGACAACGTATCTGGGAAACCAACTGGAATCGGAGTTCGGCGGAGACCGCTGCTTTGGCGTGCTGGCAAGCATGGACTTCATTCTGGTCTGCACCTATGAAAAGGGCGGAGCCAATCCGGAGCTGGTGCTTTACAAGAAACGCTAAGCTGACGGCAACCCATAATAAAACAACAAGCAGGGACGGCGTGACCGAAATCACGCCGTCCCTGTTTTACCGGTCTGTTCAAAAGCGCTGAACCGCTGTGTGTCGTTCCGCTCTGACCGGCGGGTTTTTCTTTTTTGCTCAGTTTTCCGCCTTGACGCGAATCCAGTACTTGCCCAGCTCGCGCTGCAGCGTGATGTTGTCGTGGAACATCTCGTCGTTTGCGCCGTCGCTGCGGGGGAGGTACGCCTCGTTGCCGGCGTAGAGGTCCTCCTGCGTGCTCATCTCCTCAAGCACCTGCGCGTTGGGAGAGGCGTAGCCGACGGTCTCGGCGTTGTCGTAGGAGGCGTCGTAGGTGAGCACGTAGTTGATGAACTCATGGGCGAGCTTGGGGTTTTCCGCGTTTGCGGGGATGCACATCGCGTCGCACCAGATGTTCGTGCCCTCGCTGGGCATGGAGAAGCTCATCTCCTCGTTCTCGTCGAGGATGACCGTTGCGTCGCCGCTGTAGACCACCGCGATGTCCTTCTCGCCGTTCATCATCGAGTCGATGACCTCGTCGGTGACGTAGACGGGGGACATGGTGGCGTTCATCTCGCGCAGCCACTCGTATGCCGCCTCAATCTCGGCGGGGTCGTCGGTGTTCATCGAATAGCCCAGCGCCTTGAACGCCATCATGAAGCTGTCACGCTCGGAGTCGTAGATGAAGATGCGCCCGGCGTAATCGGTGTTCTTCAGCACCGACCAGCCCTGCGCCTCCACCACGGCGGGGTCGACGTTCTCGTGGTTGTACACCAGACCGACGCTGCCCCAGAAGTAGGGCACGGACCAGGTGCCGTCCGCGTCATAGCTCAGCCCGATGACCTGCTCGGCAAGGTTGCTGAGGTTGGGGATGAGGCTCTTGTCCAGCTCCTGCAGATAGTCGCCGGCAATCAGGCGCTCAATCATGTAGTCGGAGGGAATCAGCACGTCGTAGCTGTCGCCCGCCTGCAGCTTGGTGTACATCATCTCGTTGGAGTCGAAGTTCTCCACGATGACCTTCACGCCGAACTGCTCTTCAAAGTTGGAAATCAGGTTTTCGCCCACATACTCACCGGGCAGATAGAGCTTGAGCACGGACGAGCCGTATTTTGCGGTGGCGTCCGCCTCGCTCTGGGCGGAGGTGTCCTTGCTGCCGGAGCCGCCGCCGCAGGCGGACAGCGCCAGAGTCAGCACCGCGAGCATCAGAACAAACAGTTTTTTCATAGTAGTACGTCTCCTCATTATGTTGTTTATGGGTACTTCCGATGGAAAGGAACGATGGGGAAAGCGCTCACCTGCGCTTCATGCGCCGCTCGTGGAGAATCGGGATAAGATTCACAATGCCGAGCACCACGGTGATGAGCAGGATGACGATGGTGGACAGCGCGTTGATCGAGGGGTTGACACGCTTGGACATGGTATAGACGAGAATTGAGATGTTGTTCACGCCGTTGCCGGTGGTGAAGTATGAGATGACGAAATCGTCAAAGCTCATGGTGAAGGCAATCAGCGCGCCGGAGATGATGCCCGGGCGAATCTGCGGCACAATCACGCGCGTGAGCGCCTGAAACGGCGTGGCGCCAAGGTCCATCGCCGCCTCAATGAGGTTCGGGTCGAGCGAGCGCAGCTTTGGCGTGACGGAGAGCATGACGTAGGGAATGCAGAACATGATGTGCGCCAGCAGCATGGTGAGAAAGCCCTTTTTGACCGCCAGAACGCTGAAGAACATCAGCAGGTTGATGGCGGTGACGATGTCGGGGTTCATCACCGGCAGGTCGTTGACGCGCTCCACCAGCGCCGTGAGCACCTTGCTGGACTTGGACAGACCGATGGCGGTGACGGTGCCGACCACGGTGGACACCGCCGTTGCAATCAGCGCGATGAGCACGGTGTAAATCACCGCCTGCATCATGTTGGCGTCGGAGAACATCTTCTCGTACCAGCGCAGCGAGAAACCGCTGAACTTCGTAAGCGAGCGGGAGTCGTTGAAGGAGAAAACGATGATGTAGAAAATGGGGAAGTAGAAGAACAGGAGCGTCAGCGCCAGAATGATGCGGCTGCCGATGCCGGTCTTTTTGTTCTCGTCCATGTGCGCTCACTCCTTTCCGCCCGACGCGACGGACACGTCAAGCTTGCGTGTGAAGTACATCGAGAGCATGATAATCACCGCCATAATCAGCGAAATCGCGCTGCCGAAGTTCCAGTCGCCACTGGTGAGGAACTGCGACTCAATCACGTTGCCGACGAGGACGTACTGTCCGCCGCCAAGCAGCTTCGGGATGAAGAAGCTGGACACGGCGGGCAGGAACACCAGCGTGATGCCGGACACCACCCCCGGCAGAGACAGCGGCAGCGTGACGCGAAGGAAGGTGTGCACGCGGTCCGCGCCGAGGTCCGCCGCGGCGTTGAGCAGGTTCTTGTCCATCTTGTCAAGCGAGGTGTGAATCTGCAGAATCATAAAGGGAATGAAGTTGTACACCATGCCGAGGATGACGGCGAAGCTGGTGTGAATCATCGGCACGGGACCGATGCCGAACAGCGAGAGAATCGCGTTGAATACGCCGTCGTCCTTCAAAATGCCCATCCACGCATAGGTGCGCACCAGCATGTTGACCCAGGTCGGCATGGTGATGAGCAGAATCATTGTGGTGTTGCTGCGCCCCGGCAGCTGCGCGATGACGTAGGCAATCGGGTAGCCGAGCAGCACGCAGATGAGCGTGGTGACGAGCGCGATGTACAGCGAGCGCCAGAGCACGGAGAGGAACACCCGGTCGGTGACAAAGCGGACGAAGTTCTCCAGCGTGAAGCGGAAGGTCAGCACCTCGTTGCCGGACTCGGTGAAGGCGTAGAGCACGATGAGCAGCATCGGCGCGACAATCATCACCGAAATCCATGCCACGTATGGGTAGGTCATCGAGCGGAACTGTTTCACCGGCGGGCTCCTTTCTTCATCACGTGGATGTCCTCCGGACGGAAGACCAGCCCGACCTCGGAGCCCTCCTCCGCGGCGCGCGTGGTGGAGACCTTGTACTCGTAGCCCTCGGTGGAGAAGGTCACGTCATACACGCCGGGGACGATGGTCTCGGGGTCGAAGTCGTACTTGACCTCGGTAATCTCCACCTGGTCGTTCTCGTCCTCCAGACTCCATGCCGAGGCGTTTGCCCACATCTTGAGGTCGGTGTCCAGCGCCATGCTCTCCTGAATGTCCTCCACCTTCTTGAAGAAGTTCATGGCGTAAATCTCCTCCTGATACACCGTGCTCTCGGCGCGGTTGGCGGTGACGACCATGGCGCGCACGGTGATGGAGGTTCCGGCGGCGGTGGAGAAGGTGACCTTGTATTCGCCCGTCTCGGGGCGGATGTCGTATTCAACGGTTTTGATGGACACGGGTTCTTCGGTCTCGGCGTCCCAGGCCTCGGCGGAGGCCAGCGCGATGACGCGCGCGTCGTTGAGCTCCCCGGCGTCCTCCACGTCCAACAGGAAGCCGCTGGCGCTGATTTTCTCCTTCGCCTCGTCGTTGATGACGGGCTTGTCCTGCGAGACCTGCATCTTCACCGTGATGGACGTGCCCGTGCGGGTCTCGACCACGGTGTCATAGTGCATGCCCTTGAACAGCTGGCTCTTCACCACGCCCTTGAGCATGCCCTGTCCGCGCGGCACGATGTCCAGATGCTCCGGACGGATGACCACGTCCACCTTCTCGTTGGGCGCGAAGCCGCGGGCGGTGCAGGGGAAGCGCTTGTCCTCGAACACGACGCAGTTGTCCGCGGGAATCACGCCGTCGATGATGTTCGTCTCACCGATGAAGTTGGCGACGAACTCGTTGACAGGGCGGCGGTAAATCTCCGTCGGCGTGCCGATTTGCTGAATCTCACCGGCGTTGAGCACCACAATCTTGTCGCTCATCGTCAGCGCCTCCTCCTGGTCGTGCGTGACGAAGATGAAGGTGATGCCGACCTCCTGCTGAATGGACTTGAGCTCGTGCTGCATCTCCTTGCGCAGCTTCAGGTCCAGCGCGCCGAGCGGCTCGTCGAGCAGCAGGACGCTCGGCTCGTTGACCAGCGCGCGGGCGATGGCGATGCGCTGCTGCTGTCCGCCGGAGAGCTCCGTGACGTTGCGCCGGGCGTAATCCTCCAGATTCACCAGGCGCAGCATGCGCATGACCTTCTGCTCGATGACGTCCTTGGGCGCTTTTTTGATGGTCAGCCCGAAGGCGATGTTGTCGTAGACGTTCATGTGCGGGAACAGCGCGTACTTCTGAAACACGGTGTTGATTTCGCGCTTGTAGGGCGGCACGTTGACGATGTCCTCCCCGTCAAAGAGCACCTTGCCCTCGGTGGGCTGCAAAAAGCCGCCGAGAATGCGCAGCAGCGTCGTCTTGCCGCAGCCCGAGGGTCCAAGCAGCGTGACGAACTCGTTTTCGTAGATGTCCAGGGACACGCCCTTGAGCACCACCTGCCCGTCGTCAAAGCTCTTGACGATGTTCTTAAACTGGATGAGCTTCTTTGCTTCTTCTGCCATAGCGATTCTCTCCTATATCAATACACTTCGTCGGTTTCCGCGTCTAAAACAGCGGGGGTGTGGAGACCCAGAGCACATGCGCCGTGGTCTTCTTCTCGTTGCGCAGATGGTGGAAGGTTCGCCCGTGAAGGTAAAAGGTCTCGCCCCTGCGCAGTGTGCTGCACTTGCCGTCGCACTCGAGCACCACCGTGCCGTCCACGATGTAGCCGAACTCCTCACCGCTGTGGGGGGAGAGCTCAAAGGAGCTGCCGCCCTCCGGCAGCGTCAGCAGGATGGGCTCCATCTCGTTTTTCTGGGAATTCGGCACAATCCAGCTGATGGTGCAGTCCTCGCGCGCGTCAATGAAGAAATCCTGCTCGCGGAAGGTGTACTGTTCCACCTTGTCCTCCTGAAAGAACTCCGCGAGGTTGGTGCCCAGCGCCTCCAGAATGTCGTCCAGCGAGTCGATGGAGGGCGAGGTGAGATTGCGCTCCAACTGGGATAGGAACCCCTTTGTCAGTTCGCTGCGGCTGGCCAATTCCTCCAGGGTCAGCCCCTTCTGCGTGCGCAGCTGCCTGACCTTTCCGCCAATGTCCATTGCGACCTCCGAAAATTTAGTATAGCTAAACAAATTGTTCTTCATATTTAACTTCGCAATATCATACACGAATGCTCCGTAAAATGCAACATAAAATGAAACTTTTTGTTTAGTAAATCGAACTTTCTACAAATAAGAAAAACGAGGGCGCAAAAGCGCCCCCGTTTTGACGAATCCGATAACCGAGGGGAAGCTGAGCAAACCAATTGGACCCGCCGCACCGGGCAAGAGCGCCGCATGGGCGCTTCAGGGGAAGTACTTGTGCCGGAACGCGGGCGTATCCGCCGCAAACTCACGTCCGCGCAGGTCGTTCAAAAGCCCCGCGTCGGTGGGAAAGTCGAAGCGCAGACGGTAGGAGCACAGCAGCTGCGCCGTCTCGCCGTATTTGCGGTTCGCCGCGCCCGAGCCGTACTTCCCGTCGCCCAGCAGGGGACAGCCGATGTCGGCAAAGCTGGCGCGAATCTGGTGCGTGCGTCCGGTCAGCAGCTCGACCTCCACGAGTGAGAGCCCGTCGCGCGTTTCCAGCGTGTCGTAGAGCGTCACGGCGCTGCGTCCGTCCGGCACGGCGTGGTGGTAGACGCGCATGCGGTTCTCGCGCGCGTCCTTGCGCAGCACGCACTCGATGCGCCCGTGCGCGGGTGCGGGGCGGCCGAGGCAGACGCAGAGGTAGTGCTTGCTGATTTCGCGCGCGCGGATTTTCTCGTTGAGGATGCGCAGCGCCTCGGCGTTTTTCGCCGCGATAATCAGCCCGCCGGTGTTGCGGTCGATGCGGTTGCACAGCGCGGGCGTGAAGGCGTTTTCCTCGCGCGGACGCCACGCGCGCGTCTGGTAGAGGTGGGCGAGCAGGTGGTCAAGCTGCGTCGCGCCGCCGCCGCCCTCATCGCCTGCATGGCAGAGCATGCCCGCGGGCTTGTCCAGCAGGACGACGTTCTCGTCCTCGTAGACGATGTTTACCCGCGGCTTCGTGATGGTGAGGTAGACGTTGCTCTCGTCCGGCGCGTCAAAGAACTCGTCGTTGATCCAGCACTCCACGCGGTCGCCCTCGTTGAGCCGCCGGTCGCGCTCGGCGCGCGCGCCGTTCACCTTAATGCGCTTGATGCGCACGTACTTCTGCGCCAGCGACGCCGGCAGCAGCGGCACCGCTTTGGCGAGAAAGCGGTCAAGCCGCTGTCCCGCGTCGTTCTTCCCAATGATAAAAGCGCGCACAGCCTCATCTCCCTGTCGGTAGTGCGCCCATTGTACGGCAAGAAGAAAAAAATTTCAAGATTGTTCAAAAAGTATTTGACAAGCGGGTTGAGGTTGCCTATAATACTACTCGTGTCATTGTGAGGTGTGTCATGCGTCTAGACGTTCAATCGATCATTCACACGCCCGGAGGCGGAATCGAGTTCAACGAGGAATTGGACTTCTCCGATGTGGACTTCGGCGGCGTGTATCCTGCGGTTCGGCCCGTTTCAGTGGTAGGAGCGGTGCGGAACGTTGCGGGGATGCTCTCCCTGACGGCGGACATTGATACCGTACTTGCCTGCGTGTGCGACCGCTGCGGCGCCGCGTTCGACAAGCCCTTCCACCTTGGCGTCGAGCGCATGCTCGCCACGGAGCTGGAGGACGAGGAGAACGACGACATCCTGCTGCTGGACGACGGCGCGTTCGAGCTGGACGAGCTGGCGCGGGAGGCGTTCATCCTGAACATGGACACAAAAACGCTCTGCCGCGAGGACTGCAAGGGCCTTTGCTCCGGTTGCGGCGCGAACCTCAATTTTGAGGCGTGCCGTTGCAAAAAGGAGATTGACCCGCGTTGGGCGGCATTGCAGAAATTGTTGTAAAATACACGGTGTAAAGCCGCTTTTGATCAAGGAGGTGTCAACATGGCAGTCCCCAAGGGGAAAGTATCCCGTGCGAGGCGTGATAAGAGACGCAGCTCTCATTGGAAGCTGACGGCTCCGGAGCTGGTCAAGTGCCCGAAGTGCGGCGCTCTGCGTCAGCCGCACACGATGTGCCCCGAGTGCGGTACCTATAACGGCCGTACCGTCAAGGTCATCGAGGCGAAGACTCAGGCGGAGTAAGACATAACGCAAATAAAAAAGCACGGCTTCGCCGTGCTTTTTTTGCGTGCGTCTTGTGTTTTTTGAGGAATTGTGATAAGATACTTTCCGATTTTTGGATATGGCGCTTCCTCCGAAGCGGCGTATCGTACGAATGGGAGCAGATTATGGAACAGGAAAACCAAAAGGAAGCACAGCGCGTTCCGGGGAGCGAGCTGTATGAGTGGCTGCTGTCCGTCGTCTCGGCGGTGCTGATTGTCGTGCTGCTGTTCACCTTCGGCGTGCGCATGATGGGCGTCAAGGGTCCCTCCATGCGCCAGACGCTGCAGGACGGCGACCGCCTGTTGGTGCTCAACGCGCCGCTGGCGGGGGAATACCACAGGGGCGACATCGTCATCGCGCGCAAGGACACCTTTTCAGAGGACCCGATTGTCAAGCGCGTCATTGCCGTGGGCGGGCAGACCGTGGACATTGACTTCAGCGCGGGCGTCGTCTACGTGGACGGCACGGCGCTGGAGGAGGACTATATCAACGACCTCACCTATACCGACGAGGGCATGTCCTTCCCGCTGACGGTGCCGGAGGGCTCGGTGTTTCTGATGGGCGACAACCGCAACATGAGCACCGACAGCCGCGAGCCGCGCATCGGCACGGTGGACACGCGCTATCTGATTGGAAAGGCGTTTTTCCTGCTCTTCCCGGGCGAGACCGTGGGGACCGGAGAGCGCGACTTCAGCCGCATCGGCTTTTTGGAACGGGGTTGAGAGCATGCAGTTGGAAAGCCTGAGCTGGTTTCCCGGGCACATGACCAAGACCCGCCGCATGATTGCCGCGGAGATTGGGAACATGGACGCGGTCTGCGAGATTGTGGATGCGCGCATCCCGCTCTCTTCCCGCAACCCCGACCTTGACGAGCTGACCGCGGGCAAGCCGCGCCTCGTCGTCCTCGGGCACATCGACCAGGCGGACCCTGCGCTGACCGCGCGCTGGGCGGCGTGGTTCCGCGGCGCGGGCCATGAGGTCATCGAGGTGGACGCGAAAAGCGGCGCGGGCGTCAAGCGCTTTGCGCCCGCCGTGCGTTCGCTGCTGCGCGACAAGCTCGCCGCCTATGAGGCAAAGGGCCAGGTGGGCCGCGTACTCCGCGTCATGGTGCTGGGCATCCCGAACGTGGGCAAGTCCACCTTCATCAACAAAGTCTCCGGGCGGAAGACCGCCCGGGCGGAGGACCGTCCCGGCGTCACCCGCAGCAAGCAGTGGGTGCCCGTGGACAAAACGCTGGAGCTGCTCGACACCCCGGGCATTCTCTGGCCGAAGTTTGACGACCCCGGCGTCGGCATGCGCCTTGCCTTCACCGGCGCAATCCGCGACGAGGTGCTCGACGTGGAGGAGCTGGCGATGCACCTGATGGCATATCTTGGCGCGCACTATCCCGCGGCAGTCGAGGCGCGCTATAAAATCCGCGTTGCGGAGGGAGAGGACGGCTGGGCGCTGCTGGAAAAGGCGGGGCGTGCGCGCGGCTTCCTCATCTCCGGCGGCGAGGTCAACACCGAGCGCATGAGCCGCGTGCTGCTGGATGAATTCAGAGGTGGCAAGCTTGGACGCTTTACACTGGAAACCCCGCCGGAGGCGTGACGATGCCGGATTATACCTATGAGAACGCGGCGCGTGCCGCCGGCTGCACCGCCGTGTGCGGCGTGGACGAGGCGGGCGCAGGTCCGCTGTGCGGGCCGGTCTATGCCGCGGCGGTCATACTGCCGGAGGGCTGCGTCATCGAGGGGCTGGACGACTCGAAAAAGCTGACGGAGAAGCGTCGCGAGGCGCTGTTTCCCGTCATTCAGTCGCGCGCCGTCGCCTGGGCGGTCGCCTCGGTGGGCGAGCGCGAGATAGACGCCACGGACATCCTGAGCGCGCGCATCAAGGCGATGCAGTGCGCCATCGACGCGCTTGCCCTGCGCGCGGACTTCGCGCTCATCGACGGCAACCGCGACCACGGCAGAAGCGCCGCCATTGTGACGCCGCACCGCTGCCTTGTCAAGGGGGACAGCCTGTCAATGAGCATTGCGGCGGCGTCCGTGCTGGCAAAGGTCAGCCGGGACCGCTTCGTGGTCGAGGTGCTGGACCCCCTCTACCCGCAGTACGGCTTTGCCCGGCATAAGGGCTACGGCACGCAGCTTCACCGCGAGCGGCTTGCGCAGTACGGCCCCTGTCCCGCGCACCGCATGAGCTTTCTGAAGAAATGGAGCGGCGGCGTATGATGGGCAAGGAACGCGGCGACTGGGGCGAGGCGCGCGTGGCGGAGTATCTGCGCGCGCAGGGCTGCGCGCTGCTCGCCGCGAACTACCGCTGCCGCTTCGGGGAGATTGACCTCATTGCCCGGGACGGCGATATGTTGTGCTTCGTGGAGGTCAAGCTGCGCGACCGCGTGGACTATGGTCTGCCGCGCGAGTTTGTCACCGCGACCAAGCAGCGCCGCCTGCGCCTGACGGCGCAGCACTATCTTGCAACCCACAACCCGGACGCCCTGTGCCGCTTTGACGTGGCGGAGGTTTATACGGACCGGGACTTCAACCCCGCGGCGACGCGGGTGGTCTACCTGAAAAACGCATTCTGAAGGGAGGCGGCGGCGTGAGCGGCAGTTATGGCGAGAACATCCGCGTGACCGTGTTCGGCACGTCCCATGGCTGTGCCGTCGGCGTGACCATGACCGGGCTTCCGGCGGGGGAACGCATCGAGCTTGCGCCCCTGCGCGCCTTTTTGGCGCGCCGCGCTCCCGGCGGCGCGCTGTCCACCGCACGGCGGGAGACGGACGAGCCGGAGCTGCTCTCCGGACTGACGGACGGCGTGACCAACGGCACGCCGCTGACCGCGATTCTGCGCAACGCCGATGCGCGGCCGCAGGATTATGACGCGCTCGGCAAGGTGCCGCGTCCCGGTCACGCCGACTTTGCCGCCTGGGCAAAGTACGGCGACGCCTATGAGCGCGCCGGCGGCGGACAGTTTTCCGGGCGCATGACCGCGCCGCTCTGTCTGGCGGGCGGTGTGTGTCTTCAGCTGCTTGCGCGCGCGGGCGTCAGCGTGCGCGCCCGCGCCGCCGAGATTGCCGGAGAGACGGACGCGGCGGCGATGGAGGC
>JAILRK010000103.1 GCA_024698225.1 Oscillospiraceae bacterium
CGACGGGGAGGAGCACCGCGTCACCGAGTACACGATGAGCGAGATTCTATCGAGCGTCCACAACCTGATGGAGCGCACCGGCATCCGCGAGGGCATCCTGTTTCTCGACGAAATCAACTGCGTCAGCGAGACGCTTGCCCCGATGATGCTGCAGTTCCTGCAGTGCAAGACCTTCGGCAATCAGGCGCTGCCCGAGGGCTGGCTCATCGTCGCCGCGGGCAATCCGCCGGAGTACAACCGCTCCGTGCGCGAGTTCGACGTCGTCACGCTGGACCGCGTGCGGCGCATGGACGTGCATGAGGACTTCGCCGTCTGGAAGGAGTACGCGCTGCGCAAGGGCCTGCACGGCGCGGTCATCTCGTATCTGGACATCAAGAAGGAGAACTTCTACCGCATCGAGCAGTCCGCCGACGGGGCGCAGTTCGCCACCGCCCGCGGCTGGGAGGACCTCAGCGAGCTGATCTTCGCCTATGAGGCGCTGGGGCTGCGCGTGGACCGCAGCGTGGTGGGGGAGTACATCCAACTGCCGCGCATCGCCAAGGACTTCGCCAACTATCTGCAGCTCTACTACAAGTACCAGCAGACCTACCACGTGGATGACATTCTCAGCGGCAAATGGCAGCGCGTCACGGCGTCGGAGTTCCGCGCCGCGCCCTTTGACGAGCGCCTGTCGGTCATGGGCCTGCTGCTCTCCCGCCTCAGCGAGGCGGCGCGCGCCGCGCGGCGGCAGGATGCGCTGACAACGGCGCTGCACGGCGCGCTGACGACCTTCAAGGCGCGCATAGAGACGGAGCCGCCGCACGCCGTTCTTGCGGAGCTGATAACACAGCGGGAGGACGCGCTGCGCCGCGCGAAGGAGGCGGGACAGCTTGACGCGGAGTCGCGCACGCTCCGCCGCAGAGAGCTTGCGGCGCTGACGGCGTATCTGGACGCGCTGGACGCCGACGCCGACGCGATGGACACGCTGCGCATGCGCTTTGCCGCAGTGGTCGAGGAGCGCATCGCGCTTGGCGCGGCAGCGGGTGCCATGCTCGAGCACGCCTTCGCCTTTCTGGAGGAGGCGGCGGGCGCCGGGCAGGAGCTGGTGCTCTTCGTCACGGAGCTGACGGCGGGCTATGACACGGCGTGGTTCATCGAGACCTTCGGCAGCGAGGCGTACTACCGGCACAACCGCGAGCTGCTGTTCGACGAGACCCGCGCGCGCATCACGCGCGAGCTGACAGAGTGAGAACCTGCGGAACGCAGTGAACAATAGAGAAGGGAGAACGTGACCATGGAAATCAGATTTCAGGAACAGAGCGAGGAGATTTTCCACCGCCTGCGCGACGGCGAGGGCATCGTGCACCGGCACAAGTATGAGGACGATGCGGCGCGCATCATGATTCTCACGCTGGAGCCCGGCGCGTCCATCGGGCGGCACACGCACGACGCGGACTATGAGGTGTTCTACGGCATCAGCGGCAAGGGCAAGGTGCTCTATGAGGACACGGAGGAGCCGATGCTGCCCGGCACCTGCCACTACTGCCCGCAGGGGCACACGCACAGCCTGGTCAACGACGGCGACGAGCCGATGTCCGTCTTCGCCATCGTTGCCAAGCACGTCAACTGAGGAGGCGGCACATGGCAACGAACAAGCTTGGAGAACGCATCCGTCAGGCGCGCACCGACGCGGGGCTGACGCAGGAGCAGCTTGCGCGCAAGGTGAAGGACGTCAGCGCGGCGGACATCAGCAAGGCGGAGCGCGGCGAAAAGGAGCTGACGCAGGAGGCGCTCAAGCAGATTGCCAAGGCGACCGGCGTGACGCAGAAGTCCCTGCTGGAGGCGGCCAAGGGCAAGAGCAGCTCCTCGGGGAAAACGAGCAACTCCGGCACCTCGGTGAAGCTGACCGCACGGGAGAAAAAGCTCGTCGAGCTCTTCCGCGCCGCGGACACGGACACGAAGAACGCGGCGCTGCGCCTGCTCAGCGGTGAGCAGGTCGGCCTGTCCGGCGTGATGAACACGCTGCTCGACGGCGCGATGGAACTAATCAAGAAGTGAGAGAGAAAGCCTGTGGACGACGGTTTCCACAGGCTTTCTCTGTTTGGTATCTCGCGTATTATGCAAATAGTCAAATTTATGGAACTATTTATGGGTATTGCGACAAGGGAAAAGGGTTTGCCGCCCTGCGCGAAATCCTGTATAATACAAAGTGACCCCACCGAAGGCGCTGCGGAGCAGCCGCACGCAGGGAGGGGAAAAGACGCGAAAAGGAGGAAAACCGTATGAACTTTCAGACCACGCAGGCGCATGAGGAACTGCGTGCCAAGGTGAGGGCATTTGCGGAGGCGGAGATTAAGCCGCAGGCGTTCCTGATGGACAAGGAGAACATTTTCCCCCGCGAAGCAGTCAAAAAAATGGGAGAAATGGGTCTCATGGGCATCCCCTACGACGCCAAGTACGGCGGCGCGGGGCTGGACGTGCTCAGCTATGCCATCGCGGTGGAGGAGCTGGCGCGCGTGGACGGCGGCACCGGCGTCATTCTCTCGGCGCACACCTCGCTGGGCACCTTCCCGATTGCCCAGTTCGGCACGGAGGAGCAGAAGCAGAAGTATCTCATTGACCTGTGCACCGGCAAGAAAATCGGCGCCTTCGGACTCACCGAGCCCAACGCCGGCTCCGACGCCGGCGGCACGGAGACCATCGCCGAGGACAAGGGCGACCACTACCTGCTCAACGGCAACAAGATTTTCATCACCAACGGCGGTGAGGCGGACACCTACGTCGTCTTCGCCGTCACCACGCCCGGCATCGGCACGCGCGGCATTTCGGCGTTCATCGTCGAGCGCGGCTGGGAGGGCTTTACCTTCGGCGAGCACTACGACAAGATGGGCATCCGCTCGTCCGCGACCTGCGAGCTGATTTTCAACGACGTGAAGGTGCCCAAGGAGAACCTGCTCGGCAAGGAGGGGCAGGGCTTCAAGATTGCCATGGCGACGCTGGACGGCGGGCGCATCGGCATTGCGGCGCAGGCGCTCGGCATTGCGCAGGGCGCGTATGAGGCGGCGGTCGAGCAGGCGAAGGAGCGCATTCAGTTCGGCAGACCCATCGCGGTGCACCAGGGCGTCTCGTTCAAGATTGCGGACATGGCGACCAAGCTGCGCAACGCGCGCTTCCTCGTCTACAGCGCGGCGGAGCTCAAGCAGGCGCACGAGCCCTACGGCATGGAGTCCGCGATGGCGAAGATGTACGCCTCCGACATCGCGCTGGAGGTCACGAACGACGCGCTGCAGATTTTCGGCGGCTCGGGCTTCCTCAAGGGCATGGAGGTCGAGCGCTTCTATCGCGACGCGAAGATTACCACCATCTACGAGGGCACGAACGAGATTCAGCGCGTGGTCATCGGCTCGTACATCCTCGGCAAGGCGGCGAAGGACAGCGCGCCCGCGCCCGTGGCGAAGCGCGGCGGCGAGACCGGCGAGCGCAAGAAGGTCATCTTCAAGGACGGCACGGCGGAGGAGAAGGTCGCCGCGCTGGTCGAGGCGCTGAAGAAGGAGGGATTCGACTTCACCGTCGGCATCGACATGCTCACGCCCATCACGCAGGCGGAGCGCGTCGTCAGCATGGGCAAGGGCATCGGCGAGCAGAAGAACGTCGCGCTGATTGAGGCACTGGCGAAGGCGGCGGGCGCGGCGCTCGGCTCGTCCCGTCCCGTGGCGGAGACGCTGAAGTACGTGCCCATTGACCGCTACGTCGGCATGTCCGGGCAGAAGTTCCGCGGCAACCTCTACATCGCCTGCGGCATCTCCGGCGCGCTGCAGCACCTCAAGGGCATCAAGGACGCAAGCTACATCGTCGCCATCAACAACGACCCCAACGCGAAGATTTTCAAGAACTGCGACTACGGCATCGTGGGCGACATTCTTGAGATTGCCCCGCTGCTGACCGCCGCGCTGGACACGGGCGAGAAGAAGCCCGCCGGCGAGATGGTCAAGATGAAGCGCGTGGTGCCCAAGGCGAAGCCCGCCCCGCGCAAGCTGGCGGTCTGCCTCGGCTGCGGCTTCGAGTATGACCCGGCAAAGGGCGACCCCGACGCGGAGGTCAAGCCCGGCACGGCGTTCCGCGAGCTGCCCGAGGGCTGGGTCTGCCCGCACTGCGGCGAGGGCAAGGACAAATACATCGAAATTACGGTTTAAGGAGGGCTGGGTATGTACTGCTATCGCAACGTCACAGAAGACCTGTTTTGGGTGGGCGGAAACGACCGACGCCTCGCCCTCTTCGAGAATATCCATCCCCTGTATCACGGCGTGAGCTACAACGCCTACGTCCTGCTGGACGAGAAGACCGTGCTCATCGACACGGTGGACTGGGCCATCGGCAGGCAGTTTGTCGAAAACGTCACCGCCGTGCTCGGCGGCAGACCGCTGGATTACCTGCTCATCAACCACGTTGAGCCGGACCACGCCGCCGCCATTGAGGAGATTCTGCTGCGCTGGCCGAAGGTCAAGCTCATCACCACGCCCAAGGCGGTCATCCTGCTCAACCAGTTCGGCTTCGCCATCGAGCCCGAGCAGATTGAGGAGGTGCGCGAGGGCGACACGCGCTGCTTCGGCAAGCACACGGTCACCTTCATCGAAGCGCCGATGGTGCACTGGCCCGAGGCGATGGTCACCTTTGACCTGACGAACGGCGCGCTGTTCTCCGCGGACGCCTTCGGCTCCTTCCGCTCGCTGGACGGCAAGCTCTTTGCCGATGAGTTCGACTTTGACCGCGAGTGGATTGACGACGCGCGCCGCTACTACACCAACATCGTCGGCAAGTACGGCGTGCCGGTGCAGGCGCTGCTGAAGAAGGCGGCGGGCATCGTGAACGACATCAAGTTCATCTGTCCGCTCCACGGTCCCGTGTGGCGCAAGGACTTCGGCTATCTGCTCGACAAGTATCAGCACTGGAGCACCTACGAGCCGGAGGAGACCGGCGTGATGATTGTCTACGCGTCCATGTACGGCGGCACCGAGCGCACGGCGGAGGTGCTGGCGGCGAAGCTCGCCGAGCGCGGCGTGCTGAACACGCGCATGTACGACGTGTCGAGCACGCACGTGAGCTATCTCATCTCGGACCTCTTCAAGTACAGCCATCTGGTGCTGGCGAGCGTCACCTACAACCTCGGCATCTTCCCGCCGATGCACAACTTCCTGGCGGACATGAAGGCGCTGAACCTGCAGAACCGCACCTGCGCCATCATCGAAAACGGCTCCTGGGCGATTCGCTCCGGCACGCTGATGCGCGAGGAGCTGGAAAAGCTCAAGCACATGGAGGTCCTGGACGAGAGCGTGACGCTGGCGTCCTCGCTGCGCACGCAGAACCTCACCGACCTGGACGCGCTGGCGGATGCGCTGGCGGCGTCGGTGAAGAAGGAAGGCTGAGCGCATGGCAAAGAAATTCGTCTGTGACATCTGCGGCTATATCTACGACGTGGCGGCGGGCATTCCCGAGCAGGGCATCGAGCCGGGCACCCGCTGGGAGGACGTGCCGGAGGACTTCGTCTGCCCGCTGTGCGGCTGCCCGAAGGAGCAGTTCAGCGCCATGGGCAGCGCCGAGGACATTGAGGAGCCCGCGCCCATCGCCCCGCCCCTTGACACCAAGGTGACGCGCAGCTTCAGCTACGGCCTGTTCGTGCTGACGGCGCGCGAGGGCAGCAAGGACAACGGCTGCATCATCAACACCGCCATTCAGGCGGCAAGCGAGCCGCTGACCGTCTCCATCTGCGTCAACAAGGCGAACTACACCTGCGACATGATTCGCCGGACGGGCATCTTCAACCTGTCGTTCCTGACCGAGGACTCGAAGTTTGCGACCTACCAGAACTTCGGCTTCCAAAGCGGGCGCGACGTGGACAAGCTGGAGAAAATCTCCTACAAGCGCGCGGCGAACGGCGTGGTCTA
>JAILRK010000105.1 GCA_024698225.1 Oscillospiraceae bacterium
ATCAAAATGATTGATTTGAAATCGCGCGTGCTTCGCACGCTCATGCCGCGCAGAGCGCGTCATGTCGTCTCATGCGATACCTACGCGCCTGCGGCGCTATCAAAATGCTTTTCAAGCATTTTGATCAGGTATCAGTATGACGCGCCCCCTAAAAAAACGCCCGGCGCCGCTTAGGGCGCCGGGGAATGCAGGGCAGATTCATTTGTGACGGCGCGTCAACGCTTCCCCAGCCGCGCAAACCACGGGAAGGTGTGCGGCCAGACGCAGCCCGCGAACACGACCATCAGGAAATAGCGCAGGGCGTCCGCCCACAGCGCCGCGCCGAGCAGCGCGGCAAACAGCAGCTTGAGCACGGCGCGCAGCGCCAGCAGCAGCGCAAGGCCCAGCAGCAGCTTGCCCGCCTGTCCGGGCAGCGGCGCGCGCTCGTCGAAGTGCAGGCTGCGCTCGTCGTACCAATGCGTCACCAGCAGGCCCAGCGCGCAGCCGAGCAGCGTCCAGCCGTTCTTCTGTCCGTGCAGCAGGTTGTCCGCGTCCACGTCCGCGGGAAACGCCGCCAGATGGACCCAGAGCACGTAGCACAGCGCCAGCGCCGCCAGAGCGCAGAGCAGCGGTCTTCCCGTGCGGCGGAAGCGCGCCTCGTCGCGAAAGCAGGGGCGCAGCGCCAGCAGCAGCGCCAGCGCACAGGCGAAGGCGACGCCCACGTCCAGCGGCGTGTGCACGCCGAGGTACATCCGCGAAAACGGCACCAGCAGCGCGAAGACCACGCAGAGCACGCGCAGCCAGACCTGCCGGTTCGACAGCGCGATGCAGCCCAGCGTGCCGACGATGTTCTGCGTGTGCCCCGAGGGGAAGGAGTAGCCCGTCGCGCCCGCGCGCGCCGCCTCGACGATGGTGAAGTCCGGGTCGAGCACCCAGGGCCGCGGCACGCGGAAGAGCAGCTTGAGCCACTGGTTCACCACCGTGCCGCCCAGACCCACGGCAAAGATATAGTAGCCCTGCCGCTTGCTGACGCACCAGAACACCGTGATGGCAAGCACCATGAACACGATTTCATCGCCCGCATAGGTGATGGCCGAGAAAAACGCTGTCAGCGCCGGCGTGCGCGCGCTCTCCAGCAGTCGCAAAAACTCCATTCGATTCTGTCCTTTCCTCTCTGCCCCGCCCGGGGGCAGACGGTTTTTCCACAGTATAGCACAGCCGCAGCGCCGCGGCAATTCCCAGTTCTTCCGGATTTTCTCTGAAAGGTCGTGAGCTTTATGCGCCTGCAAAGCGCGATTTTTGTTCTGGAGGACACCCTGCCCGGTCATGCGGACGCGGGCAAGGTGCTCTCGATTCTCAAGATGGAGGGCGTGTGGATGTACGCCGTCACGGACCTGCCGCGCGCCGAGGCGGAGCAGACGCTGCGCGCGCTGGGCCTTGCCGAGCACTTCCGCGGCGTGCTGAGCGCACAGGAGACGCGCTGCCCCGCGTCCGACGCGCGGATGTACGAGAAGGCGCTGCGCCGCCTGCGCTCGACCCTGCGCGACACGGTGGTTTTCGTCGGGCGTTTGGAGGCGCTGCGCAACGCGAAGGCGGCGGGCTTCCGCACGGTGGCGGTCCGCGGCGCGGCGGACGCGGCGGACTGGGCGGCGATGTGCGCCGAGGCGGAGGAGGTCGTCGACTCGTATTCGGATTTTTTGCAACAGCCCTGAAAAAGCAGTAGCTTTTTTGTAAAATCGTGGTACAATAACAAAGCTGATTACTGCAAAGGAAGTTGAATGATATGGAATTCACCGCCAACGACAAGAAAAACGTCACCATCGAGACGAGCACCGGCAGCTATGACCGCTGCGCCATCCGCACGCACTTCATCGAGCTCGGCGAGGACTACAACGCGCTGGTCGAGCGCTACGTCAAGCCCCTGTGGCAGGAGGGCGACCTGCTCGCCATCAGCGAGAAAATCGTCTCCCTGTGCCAGAAGAACGTCATCTTCCGCAAGGACGTGAAGGTGACCTGGCTCGCCAAATTCCTCAGCCGCTTCGCCACGCAGCACAACGCCGCCGGCATCGGCGTGGGCGACGTCTACAAGATGCAGTACGCCATCGACCTCAACGGCGGCGCAAAGGTCTTCTGGGCGGCGGTCTGCGCGGGCTTCGGCAAGCTAATAGGCAAGAAGGGTATCTTCTACGACATGGTCGGCGACGAGGTGCGCGGGCTGGACGGGTTCTACCCCGACGTCTTCCCCGTCTACGGCGAGTTCGGCATCCCCCTGCCGAAGGACCCGAACGGCGTGTGCAACGAAATCAAGCGCAACACCGGCGTGGACACCATGATCATCGACGCCAACGACTTCACCCGCGACATCCTCGGCAAGAGCGACAGCGTGACCCTCAGCGACGCGCAGCTCTGCGAGCTGATTCGCGACAACCCCGCCGGTCAGGACGACCAGTGCACCCCCTTCATCCTGATTCGCAAACACAACTGATACTGCCGAACACAACTGCCGCACAGGGTCACCCCGTGCGGCAGTTGTTTTTTGTCCCGAATTAAATAATGCGCTTTCCCATTATTTTTATTTTGCTTCTTGTTAATAACTCCTGGTTATGGTATGATTCACTTTGGATTATTGTAGTATTTAGAGCATTGTACTTGCAAAAGCAATCGTCCCGGGAGGAGTGAAAGCATGGCGGAACTTGAAGACATAACCGTAGGAAGCAGGGTGTTGGGAATCGTCGCCGGGGAGCCGGTGACCATTGTTGCCGTGCAGTGGTACGGCAACGGGGTCATAGAGATTACGTTCAAAAACAGCGGCGGCGCTTTGGGGACGCAGCTCCTCTACCGGGAGGATGAGGCGGGACTTGAGGTGCAGGACAGCAGCTTGCCGTGGAGCTTTGACGCGGACGGCGCTCAGATGCGCCTGGCGTCCGAGGCATACCGCATCAGCCTCGCCCACCTGTTCGACCCCTATCTTGCCGTGCATACCTCCTCTGTGGAGCCGCTGCCCCATCAGATTTCCGCCGTGTATCAGGAGATGCTGCCGCGTCTGCCGCTCCGCTTTGTTCTGGCGGACGACCCGGGCGCCGGCAAGACCATCATGACCGGACTCTTTATCCGTGAGTTGATTGCCCGCGGAGACCTGAAGCGCTGCCTGATTGTGTCGCCCGGAAGCCTTGCCGAGCAGTGGCAGGATGAGCTGTACTCCAAATTCCACCTCCGCTTTGAAATTCTGACCAATGACCGCATTGAATCCGCCGCCAGCGGGAACATCTTCACCGAGACGGATTTGTGCATTTGCCGATTGGACAAGCTCGCACGCAACGACACACTGAAGGAGAAGCTCCAGATTACCGAATGGGATTTAATCGTCTGCGATGAGGCGCATAAAATGTCGGCGACCGTCTGGGGCGGAGAACCCAGATACACGAAGCGGTTTCAGCTTGGCAGACTGCTCTCCAACATCACGCGAAACTTCCTTCTGCTGACGGCAACGCCGCACAACGGCAAAGAGGAAGACTTTCATCTCTTCCTCTCGCTGGTTGACCCGGACCGCTTTGAGGGGACGCACGGCAACACGCAGCACGCAGTCGACGTCAGCGATGTGATGCGGCGGCTCGTGAAGGAAGAACTGCTGAAATTCGACGGGAAACCGCTGTTTCCGGAGCGCATTGCCTACACCGTCAACTATAGTCTCTCGCCGCAGGAAGCCACGCTGTATACCGCCGTCACGGAATACGTACAGAACGAATTTGACCGGGCGAGTCACCTGAACAACGAGCGCAAGACAACCGTCGGCTTCGCGCTGACCATTCTTCAGCGGCGCCTTGCCTCCTCGCCGGAGGCCATCTATCAGTCCCTGCGCCGCAGGCGCGAACGTCTGGAACACCGGCTTGCGGAGGAACGCCTTGGAAAACGCGCGGCGGACTACGCCAACCTCTCGGATGATTTTGACGAGGACGACTATGCCCCGGATGAGCAGGAGGCGCTGGAGGAGCGGGTTGTTGACCACGCCTCCGCCTCCGCCACCATTCAGGAGCTTGAGGCGGAAATCCACACGCTGCAGCGTCTGGAAAACATGGCCAATCAGGTGCGGGTGAGCGGTGTGGACCGGAAATGGGACGAGCTCTCCCAACTGCTGCAGGACAACAGCTTCATGTTCGGCTCCGACGGTCAGCGTGAAAAGCTCATCATCTTCACGGAACACAAGGACACGCTGAACTACCTGACGGAGAAAATCCGCTCCCTGTTCGGCAGTGAGAATTCCGTGGTTACCATTCACGGCGGAATGCTGCGGGATGAACGCCGGAAGGTGGAGGAGCGCTTCAAACAGGACAAGACCGTTCGCATTCTGATTGCCACGGACGCCGCCGGTGAGGGCATCAACCTCCAGCGGGCACACCTGATGATCAACTACGACCTCCCGTGGAATCCGAACCGTCTGGAGCAGCGCTTTGGTCGTATCCACCGCATCGGTCAGACGGAGGTCTGCCATCTGTGGAATCTGGTTGCGCAGGAGACCAGAGAGGGCGCCGTCTTCCAGCGGCTGTTCCAAAAGCTCGAAGAGGAGCGCTCCGCTCTGGGCGGCAAGGTCTTTGACATTCTGGGGAAGATGACGTTTGACAACAAGTCCTTGCGGGAACTGCTGATTGAGGCCATTCGCTACGGCAAGGACCCGGAGGTGCAGGACTATCTGAACCGGGTGGTCGACCACGCCATGAACACGGAATCCTTCCGCAAGCTGCTGGAGGAGAACGCCCTGACAGATGACGTGATGGACGTGCGCGCCGTCATGGAAATCAAGGAGACCATGGAGCGCATGGAAGCGCACAAGCTCCAGCCTCATTTCATTGAGTCCTTTTTTGTGGAGGCATTCCGCAGCTTGGGCGGGAAAATCAGGCCCCGCGAGAAGCACCGTTACGAGATTACCTTTGTCCCCTTTGCCGTCCGAAACAGGGATATGCAGATTGGCTTCGGAGAACCCGTTCTCAACCGGTATGAGCGCATCTGCTTTGACAAGGCCCTCATGAACATTCAGGGCCTGGCCCCGGCGGCGCTGGTCTGTCCCGGGCATCCGCTGCTGGACGCGGTCATCGACCTTGTGCGCGAGCGCAGCGTAGACGTCATGAAGCGGGGCGCGATTTTTGTTGATGAATCGGATTATTCCAAAGACGCCCGCGTCCTGTTTTACATTGAGGACGCCGTGCAGGATGGCGTCATTCTGAAAAGCGGAAACCGCAGAACCATCTCCAAGCACATTCACTTTGTCGAGCTCAAGGAAGACGGAACCGCCGCCAGCGGCGGCTATGCCCCGTATCTGGACTACCGCGCCGCCTCCGCAGAGGAGCAGGCGGTGATTCGGGGCTGGTTGGGCAGCCAGCGGTGGCTGTGCTCCGGCGTGGAGGATATGGCAAAGGCCTACGCAATTCAGCACCTCATCCCGGAGCACTTCTCCGAGGTGAAGGCAAGAAAAGAGTCCCTGCTGAACAAGACCGCCAAGGCCGTCAAAGACAGAATGACCGCCGAAATCCAGTATTGGGATTACCGTGCCATCGAGCTTGCACAGGAGGAGGCCGCCGGGAAGGCAACGAAGCTCAGCTCCAAGAATGCCGCGCGCCGGGCAGAGGATCTGGAGGCGCGCATGCAGGCGCGGCTTGCGGAGATTG
>JAILRK010000119.1 GCA_024698225.1 Oscillospiraceae bacterium
CCGAGAAGGTCACCTGGACCGTGCCGTCGTCCGGGTAGCTGATTGCGTTCGTCTGTGCGGACGAGCCGGAGCTGCGGTAATCCACATAGACCGTTGCCGTGGCGGCGTTGGCCCAGTATTGAGAGGAATCGTCCGCATAATAGGCCGCCGCCTTGCTCTGCAGGCTGCCGAGCATGTCCTCATAGGCGGTCTGTCTGTCTAGTGCCTCCGTCTGCGCGGCGGAGAGCGCCGCGTCCGTTTCGTCGGTGACCTGCGCGGTCACGCAGGCACGCACGGCGTCGGCATACGCGGTCTTTTCCGCGCCGCCTGCAAAGCCCTTTGCCTGCCATGCGTCGAATGCCGCAGCGACCGTCGCCTCAAGCTGCGTGGCACCCTCTTCAAAGGCGTCCAGATAGCTCTGCCATGCGGCAGCCTTCTCCGTGTCCGCGGCGTTTCTCCACGCGCGCAGCGCATCCTCAATCGCGGAAAGCCGCTGTTTGACCGTCTTCGCCCGCGCGCTGTCCTCCGCCGCGGCTTCCGCCGCGTTCAGGCGCTCCTGCGCCTCGGTATACGCGCAGTAGCGCGTGGTCAGCTCCATCATCTCGTCCAGCGTCACACCCAGCATCGCTCGCACGGCCACCTGGTACCAGCCGGAACGCAGACCGGTGAACACATGACCGTCAGGCGCGGTGTTCTCCGCCAGCTTTGCGGGCAGCCACGCGGGCGCGCTCTGGTCGGGATACTGCTCCGGGTCAAGCGCATCGTCCAGCATCGGCACGGACACCACGGCGTCCTCGGACGGAATCGGGCGGAGAATGAATTCATAGGTTCTGTATCGACCGTAGCCGCCGACGGCGCTGACGGAAACCTGCCCGTTCGTTCCCGCGCCGCTCGCGCGTATGCCCTCCGCGGTGAGGACAATGGCGTCACTCTCCAGGTCAATCTCCACGGAAAGCGCGTTCGTGCTTTCCGGCGCCTGTTTGTCGCGAATCAGCAGCCTGTAAGCGCCCGCCTTGAGTCCGTCATACGCGGTCTGGCTGCTCCACGCGGCGCCGACACTCGTGCCCGCCGTCTCCAGGCACAGCCGCTCGACCTCCGCCTCAATCGCCTCCAGGTCCGCCGCGGGGATATCCGCCACGGTCTTTGCCTCAGGGTGCTCCTTCAGCCACGCCTCCGCCAGCTCCTGCGCCACGGCGTTCCGGTCAAAGCCCTCCAGCAGGTACAGCGTCCACTCGTAACCACCCTTATAGTTGTTCTCAGCCGGGTTCGAGGCGTCGGCGTCATAGCTGCCGCCCACAAGCACGGACGGGTCAATGCGAATGCTGCCGTTGTCCGCGCTCTGATTCCACGGGTCGTACAGCGTCACAAGCGCCGGCGTGGCGTCGTCCGCCGTGCTCAGCGGGTCGTCCACACGGATTGTCGTGCCGACGGCGCGAATGGGCATTTCGTCCGCGGCAATCACGACCTCCTGCTCCGCACGGTTCTCACCGTCGGTGGCAGAGAACCGATACACACCTGCATAGGACACGGGGAACGAGCCCTCGGCCGACACGGCGTCGTTTCCGTTGTCTGTATAGACAGCGTATCCGTTGACGGCGACTTCCGTCACGGGACGGACAGCGCCCTCGCCCTTGGTCGTCGTCCAGTCGATTGCCTGCGCGTCCTGGTCGGTTGTGTGCTGCACGACAGTGCTCAGGGAAAGCGTCTCATCGCCCACCAGGAGCGTGAAGGAGGCAACGGTGGCTGCATTGGTCGGCTCCTGCGCATCGCGGACGTAGAGGACGTAGTGCCCGGGCGTGAGGCCGGAGAGCGTCTTCTCCGTGCTCCAGCCGTCCTGCGCCAGCAGCGCAGAGAGCGCCTCGCCCGTCGCGCTCGCGTCCGCCTCGACGAGCTTCCACGCATAGCTGCCGACGTAGTTGCCTGCCTTCAGCTCGTCGGCGGAAAGGCTGCTGAGATAGGTGCCGCCCACAAGCGTTTTCGTCAGGTCAGAAAGGGTGAGCGTACCGTTCGCCTTGCTGAGCGCGGCGTCCGCTGCGGCATTTTGGACCGTGAAAAGGTCCTGCGCCGTCTTGCCCTCCGCCAGGCGGATGGGAACGTTCTCCAGCGTGTAGGTGCTCTCCCCTTCGTATTCCGCGCTGTCTCTTGCCACGACGGTGTAGCGCCCGCCGTAGGAAGCCGGGAAGCCGCCGGAAAGCTCGGTCTGCCCCGCCGCAATCGTCAGCGGCGCGCCGTTGACACACACGCTCTGAATGGTGTTGCGCACGGTGCCGGTGTTCTGTTTGGTTACCGCCCAGTCGAGCGTCAGCGGAAGTGTGCCCGTCTGCACGGCGGACTCGTCCGTGGACAGCGTGACCACGGGCACGTTCGTGTCAATCCGGTCCATCTCCACCATCACGGCGGCAAACTCGTCGCTGTGCGGCTCAGGATTGCGCGCCGTGACCAGATACCAGCCGTTGCCCGCCATGGGATACATGCCGTTCGCCGCGCCCTCTGTCCATTTGGTGACGGGCACTGCGTCGGCAAGTCCGCTGCCGGAATCATCCAACGTGATAAACGAGACCGATACACTCGCGTCTCCGTCAGCGCTGCGTGCGTCGGAGGGCGTTGCCGTTGCGTCAATGAACGCCCTGTCATTCTTGGTAAAGTTCGCAAACGGTGAAATTGCCGTTCCCTCGCGGTCCGTCTTGCACAGGGTTGTCTCCAGCGTGGGAATCTGCGCCGACGCGCCGGCGGAAAGCGTGCTGTTGAACCAGTCCACCGTCACGCTCTGCGCCGTGCGGTTGCCGGAGGTGTCGAGCGCAGAGAGACGCAGCACGCCGTTTTCGCGGACGGTCACGGGAAGCTCCCAATAGCCGTCGCTGTGCACCGTCAGCTTGTCGGAGTCAGCGGTGACGGTCTCATCGTTCAGGCTGAGGAAGGCAAGCTCGCCGTCGTCGAGAATATATGCCGTGAGGCGAACCTCCGCAGAGGGTCCCGCCGCAACGGAGGCCGTGTCGGGGAAGCTGCGGCTCCAGTAGATGTGGGGCGACGCCGCATCCGCCGCAGGGACGGGCGTTCCCGCGCTGCCGAAGCGCTCCACAACGCGGTCAAACGCCGCCGTGTCGGTGCCGCCCGCGCCCGAGAGCACGGTGACGGTCACGATGTGCGTGTAATTGGTGTCGTTTTTCCCGAAGCGGACGGACGCCGTCTCTCCGTCCCCGTCCCCGTTGCCGCCGCTTGCCTGGACGGTCTGCGCAGCGAAGCCGGGGAAAGTGCTCTCCACCTTCACGGTGCCGCTGAAGCTCAGTTCGATTTCCTCTGCCTTTGTCTCAAAGGTGAAGGAGGCGCCTGTCTTGCCGCGTGCGAGGTCGTTGCGGTAGGGGGCCGTCTCATCCGCGCCCCAGGCGTCGACCGCGCTGTCGAACCGCCAGTTCTGCCCGCCCGCCGCCTTCGGGTCGTAGGCTTGCTTCTGTTCGGCGTCGTTATAGAAGCGGAAGACCGACGTGTCGTTGAAGACGTTGATGCCCTCGGCCGCCTCAGTGACGGTATAGGCAACGTCAAAGAAGCCGTTGGTGTTGGTGTCCTGCAGGCGGATGATGCCGCTGCCGACGGAGGTCGGGGCAAGCACCAGCGTCGCGTTTTCCTCCTTGCCGTTGGCATAGGTCCCCGCCTGATAGTACAGCACGCCCATATG
>JAILRK010000180.1 GCA_024698225.1 Oscillospiraceae bacterium
CTTAATTATAAGCAATAATGGAGATATGTCAAAGGGAAATGAGGGAATCTTCAAAATGATTTCTTATGCCCCGCTCTGGAAAACGATGGAAGAACGCGGCGCAACGACATATACCTTGCAGGTCAAAGGGCAAATCAGCAGTTCAACCATCCGAAGAATCAAAGCGAATGAATCTGTTTCCACCAATACGTTGGAGGCGCTTTGCAAGATTCTTGGCTACTCCATCAGCGATATTATCGAATACCTGCCTGATCCCCCCATTGAGGGATAAACTCCCCTGTTGAAATCATCTCACGGTGAGATGCATCTCGTAGCAAGAAAAGCCCCGCTCACTTCCGTGTAAGGAAAATGAGCGGGGCAATTATCATGAACAGTAACTTGATTCCCACCCGCTGTTAAGGGGTTGATGGATTACTTCTGTATGTTGACCGAACAATAAGAGCGAAAATGCGGGAGACCCTTTCATATCTCTCGCATTTTCGCTTTCGTGCCGTACCAGCCTTGCCGTCTGGGGTATGGGTCAACGTTTCTCCCTAACGCAAGCCGGAGTTGGGGCGGCTTTTTCTTTGTATCAGGTTCAACCGAACACCACCTGCACCAGCAGCATGTAGACGACGGTGCCGCCGAGGATGCTGAGCAGGGAGTTGCGCCGCCAGACCTGCAGGGCGACCACACAGAGCGCGGCGGACAGCTCCGGCACGCCGTAGGGCGCGGCGGTGACAACGGTGCCGCGCAGACAGTAGACCACCAGCATGCCGATGATGGCCGCGGGCAGCACGTGCCCGAGGTAGACGACGTAGGGCGGGATGGGCCGGTCGGCGCGGAAGACGAGGAAGGGCAGTGCGCGCAGCAGAATCGTCACCGCCGCCATCACGGCGACCAGCGCCGCGGAGGAGCCAAACGCCATCACGCCGCCTCCTTCCGTATCGCCGGATGCCGGCGCAGCAGCGTGAGCACCAGCGTAATGAGCAGCATTGCGGGAATCAGAAAGCGCTCCGGTCCGAACGCCAGCAGGCAGACAAAGGTCGAGAGCAGACCCGTGAGCGCGGGGATGTGGTTCTGCGTGGTGAGCCACTGCTCGGTGAACGAGGCGAGGAACAGCGCCGTCATGGAGAATTCGATGCCGCGGGTGGAGAAGGGAATCACGCTGCCCAGCAGGCTGCCGATGACGCTCCCGCTGACCCACCAGAGGTGGTTGAAGGCGGAGAGCAGCAGGCGGTAGAGGTCGGGGTCCGCGCCCTCCGGGGTTTTGCCGTCGGAGAGGATGGAGTAGGTCTCGTCCGTCAGCGCGAAAATCAGGTAGGGCTTGAAGCGCGCGCTGCGGTAGCGCTCAATCATCGAAATGCTGTAAAACAGGTGCCGCGCGTTGACCGTGACGGTGGTCAGCGCGGCGGTCAGCAGCGAGGCGCCGCTGGAGAGCAGCCCGACGCCGACGTACTGCATGGAACCGGCATAAATCAGCAGGCTCATGGCGAACGCCCAGCCGACGCCGTAGCCCGCGTCGCGCAGGAGAATGCCGAAGCCGATGCCCAGCACGACGTAGCCCGCCATGACGGGCACGGACTGCAGAAACGCCAGCCGGGCGGTGCGGGAAGGGGACACGACAGCCGCCTCCTTTTCGAGCGGATTTTGGTTTTTCGAGAGTGTACCACGTTGCGGAGAAGATGTCAACGCACTCTTGCGCGGCGGGGAAATCTGGTGTAGAATAGGCAGAACAACAATCGGCGGGAAATGAGGAGATGGTCCTATGGCTATGGTCGTGGTTGCCGGCGGCGTGAACGTCGACATCGGCGCGCGCTGCGCGGAAAAGCTGCGCATGAAGGATTCCAACCCGGGCTGCGTGCGCACGCACCTCGGCGGCGTGGGGCGCAACATCGCGCACAATCTGGCGCTGCTGGGCGTGGAGACGGAGCTGATGACCGCCCTCGGCGGCGATGAACACGCCAAAAGCGTGCGTGCCGCCTGCGCGGCACAGGGCATCGGGCTTGCCCATGCGCTCCGCGTGCCGGAGGGGCGCACCTCCACCTATGTATATATCAGCGATGCGCAGGGGGACATGGCGGTCGCCGTGTCGGACATGGCAATCTGTGAGCGCCTGACGCCGGACTACTTTGCCGAGAACCTTGCGCTGCTCAATGCCGCGGCGCTGGTGGTCGCGGACACGAATCTGCCGGAGGCGTCGCTGGCCTATCTCGCCGGGCACCTGCGCGTGCCGCTGTTCATCGACCCCGTGTCGGTGGCGAAGGCGGAGAAGCTGGCGGGATTGCTGCCGTCCATCCACACGCTCAAGCCGAACGCGGCGGAGGCGGAGCTGCTCTCCGGCGTGCCGGTGGTGGACCGCAACAGTGCGCGGCGTGCGGCGCGGCGGCTCATTGACCTGGGCGTGAAGCGGGTGTTCCTCTCGCTGGGCAAGGAGGGCTTTCTTGCCGCGGCGGAGGACGAGACCGTCTGGCAGCCGGCGCCGGAGGCGCAGGTCGTCAGCACCACCGGCGCGGGCGACGCGCTGATGGCGGCAATCGCGTGGGCCTACCTGCGCGGCGAGAACCTGACGCGCACGGCGGCGCTGGGCGCGGCGGCTGCCGCCATCACCATCGAGTGTGCGGAGACCATCAGCCCGGACCTCGGCGCCGAAGCCGTCCTTGCGCGCGCGGAAACGGAATACGCATAAAAAAGAGCGGAGCCGACGGCTCCGCTTTTTTCATGGTGCAGGGGAAGGTCACCAGGGGTGGACCGCGTAGGATTCCTCCGGCGTCATGGCGAAATAGCGCAGCAGCGCCTGCCCGGACCGGTCCGCCCAGGTGACGTCGATGTGGTACGTCGTGCCGTCCAGCGTCGCCTCCGTCCAGATGTGCTCGCTGTTGTGGACGGCGCGGCAGTCGATGCCCTCCAGCTTCAGCAGGAGGTTGTACGCGCCGGTGTAACCGTCGCAGACCGCCTTGCCGTCGACCAGCGCACTGTAGGCGATGTGGCTGGGGGAGGCGTCGTCCGGCGCGTCGTAGTCATAGTCGCAGTGCTCGCACAGCCAGAGGAAGCAGACCCGCGCGCGCTCAAGCTGGCTCATCGCCTCGGTGAGCTGCCCCGTCTGCCAAAGCATGTCGTGCACTTCAATAGCGCGCGCCATCGTTGCCTCGCGGTACGCCGCAAGCTCCTCTGCAGTGCAGCCGACGGCGGAGAAGACCAGCGTGGCGCGCCCGCTGTTGAGGTAGCGCGTGACGGAGACGTGGTTGTACATCTGCTCGCAGTAGCCCTTCACGCAGGCGTTGAACAGGTTGGCGATGGTCCGCGCGTCCGACTGGCTGAGCGCAACGGGATACCGGAGCGTGAGTGTGTGCTCGCCCAGCGCGAGCATGTGGCGCACGAGGGCGTCAATGGCGGCGTCGTCGGCATAGGCGGGCGCGGTGTCGACGCTTTCCGGCATGGGGACAAGGTCGGGCAGCGTCGTGCCAACGGCGGACCAGCGCGGCAGGACCACCCAATCCGGCGTGAGCCGCAGCGCGGGCTCGACGATGCGCATCACCACGGCGGCGACCTCGGCGCGGCTGGTGCTCTGCGCGGGGCAGTAACTGCCGCGCTCGTCCATGCCGACCAGCAGACCCTGCCGGTACATCCAGAAAATCTGCTCCCGATGGGGCGTGCCGTCGTCCACGTCGGTGATGAAATCGCCGGAGGCAAGCGCGTCCTCAACGAGCGCGTCGTTGCGCGCATCAAAGCACTGCTCCGGCAGCGTGGCGGCAAACAGCGCCGCCAACTGCGCGCGCGTCGCCTGCGTGTCAAGGTATGGCGTCAGGCGTTCGTCAAAGGCGTCCCGCCCGCGCAGATAGTCCACGTAGGGCGCGGCGGACCAGGGCTGCGTGTCGGTGATGACCTCGCCGTCCCAGGCGGCGCGGATGCGCGCCGAGAGCGTTGCCAGCTCCGCCACCGTGATTGCGGCGGCGGGGTCAAAGCAGCGCGCACCGCGGCCCTCGAACAGGGCGCATTCATATCCGGCGGCGATGTAGGGGAAAAACCAGTCCTCCTCCGTCACGTCGTCAAAGGCGGCGTCATAGCTGCGCACGCGCGGCAGAATTGCGCCGGTTTCCGCGCTGTCTGCGCTGTCGGAGCCGCCGCCGTCCGTTGCCCATGCGGCGGCAGAGAGCAGCAGCGCCAACGGCAGCAGCAGCGCGAGCATACGACGGATGCGTTTCATCTTGGGCCCTCCTTTGGGGTGGTTTGAAGCTTTGTCAGCTTGATTATACGCCGATTTGTTCCGTTCGACAAGCCCCACTGCACCCATCGCGCCGAGGTACGGGGGTGGATTTACGGGGCTTTGACGGAAAAACGAAAAACGGCTGAAAAGTTTGTGTATAATTTACAAAAATTCAGATTGACGAATTGCGACTTTTGTAATAATATAACAGTGAGAGAGTAATTCATCAACAGGGTGCTATTATGGGAGGTAATGGTTATGGGTGAGTATGTCATCAGGGAGACCAAAAGCGGTGTGAAGTTCGACCTCAAGGCAAGCAACGGCGAGGTCATTCTCACCAGCGAGGTCTACAGCTCCGTGCGCAGCTGCAGGAGCGGGATTGCAAGCGTCATGCGGAACGCGCCCATTGCTGCGACGGAAGACCAGACGGTGGAGGACTATGAGAGACAGAAGTGCCCGAAGTTTGAGGTCTACACGGATAAGGCGGGCGAGACCCGTTTCCGTCTCAAGGCGAAAAACGGGCAGATTATCGGAACGGGCGAGGGGTATGCGAAGAAGGCGAGCTGCATCAAGGGCATCGCGTCTATTCGCAAGAATGCCGTTTCCGGAAACCGGGACACGCGCGCGCCGCGGTAAGGAATCCGCGCGGAAAGAGATGGTTGCATTTGGTGTGTAAATGGACTATGATGGGAGCATCAAACAACAACGGAGGCGTGCAATGAAAGTATCATTGGTCATCATGGCGGCGGGCATGGGCTCGCGTTACGGCGGCAGCAAGCAGGTGGACGGCCTTGGTCCCAACAACGAGATTCTGATGGAGTACTCCATCTATGACGCGATTCGTGCCGGATTCAACAAGGTCGTGTTCATCATCAAGCCCGAAATGCAGGAAATGGTGGAGGACATCTGTGGCCGCCGCATCGCGCAGATGAAGGCAAACGACGGTGCAAACGTCGAGGTCGCCTATGCCTTCCAGGACTTCTCCAGTATTCCCGCCTGGTACCACATCCCCGAGGAGCGCACCAAGCCCTTTGGCACGGGACATGCGGTGCTCTGCGCCCGCAGCGTGGTTCACGAGCCGTTTGCCGTCATCAACGCCGATGATTACTACGGCGCGGACGCGTTCCCCACGATTTATGCCGAGCTGTGCGCCCTGCCCGAGACGGGCGCGGCGACCATGGTCGGCTACCGCGTGGACAAGACCGTCAGCGCCAATGGCACCGTGACCCGCGGCGTCTGTCAGACGGAGAACGGCAAGCTGACCAAGATTGTCGAGACCTTCAAAATCAAGCTCTATCCCAACGGTGACATCCGCGACATCGAAAACGGCGAAGACAGCCCGCTGATTCCGCCGGAGACGCCGGTTTCCATGAACTTCTGGGGCTTCACGCCGTGGATTTTCGAGAAGCTGGAGGCGTACTTCGACCGCTTCCTCAGGACGCTTCCTGCGGAGAACATCAAGGGCGAGTGCCTGCTGCCCTCGCTGGTGGGCGAGCTGATTGATTCGGGCGAGATGAGCGTCTCCGTCCTCGAGTCCAACGCGCGCTGGTTCGGCGTGACCTATCGGGAGGACAAGCCCGCCGTGCAGGAGGAGCTGAAAAAGCTGCACGACACGGGCGTCTACCCCAAATCCCTGCACGACTAAGCGAATAGAATAAGACGCGCCGGAGACCGTCGGTCTCCGGCGCGTTGCCTCTTCGTTTCCGTTTTCTCCGGCGCGGTGACGCCGGAGATGCCCGGACCGTTGCGCAGCACGCGACCTACAAATCATACCAGCGATGGTAGAAATACGTGTGCCCGTTGACCGTCTTTGCGGAGATTGAGCCGCGGGGAAGCGCGTCAATCTGCGCGTCGAGGGCGGAGAGCTGTTCCATCAAAGCATTGCTGTCCATAAGTCACCTCCGGGACGTTCTGAAAGCATTATACCCTATTATACCCTAAATTACAATAGGGTAGGGTCTACTGAAAAACAGCGATTTGTCTCGGCCGAGCAAAAAAGTGCAAAAGCCATCGCGTCAGCCGATGGGTGA
>JAILRK010000234.1 GCA_024698225.1 Oscillospiraceae bacterium
CGTGCAGCCGTGCCGGCCTGCGTTTCGTCCTCAGCCGTGAAGACGATGACGCTTGCGCCGGGCTGTGCCACGCCTGTGACCGCAATGGCGCCGCCGCTCTCCGCGTCCGCCTCAATGGAGACGGCAGCCGGGACCGCGGTATCCAGGCGCACCGTGACGGGAACCGTCAGCGCCCAACCGTCGCCGGTCTCGACCCAGCCGGCGCCTCTGACGTCGGTTTCAAACGCGTCTGCCGTGACGCTGACGGTCACGCTGCCGGTGTAGTCGCCGTCCGGCGTTCCGTCGGCGGGCGCGTACCTGAGCACCACGCTGCCGCCCTCGGCGGCACGGATGGCAAGGCTGCTGCCGACCGTGTTGCCCG
The DNA here is from genome assembly GCA_024698225.1 of Oscillospiraceae bacterium. Taxonomy (GTDB): domain Bacteria; phylum Bacillota; class Clostridia; order Oscillospirales; family Oscillospiraceae; genus Hominicoprocola. The sequence continues at coordinate 362 of JAILRK010000234.1, forward strand.
CATAGTCCGTGAACTCGGGCGCCGGAATGCTGTTGCCCGCGCCGTCGCTCAGGGCCGTGGCGGTGAGCACGGCGTTCATATCCGTGGTCAGGCCCGACTCATAGATGGCAAGGGGAATCTGCGCCGTCATGACGGCGCTCTCGCCGTCGCTTTGGGACTCGCCCGCAATCACCTTGGTGTGGGGGATATCCAGCCCCGCAACCGCACCGAAGTCCGGGCGCTCCGTCACGAGCAGGTCGTAGGTCAGCGCCGTGTCACCGGTGTTGGTGACGGTGAGCGTGTACGCACCGGAGGCCTTCAGGATGCGCACGAAGTCGTTTTCATTGACCTGGGAGACCGTCTCCTGCGTGCCGCTGCCCTCCACCGTGAGCTGCAGCGTCTCGTCGCTCTGCGCGGCGGCAAAGACCGTGAGCACGCTGCCGTCCGCAACGGAGACCGTGGCAGACTTGCTTTCCCCTGCCGCAAGCGCGCCGCCAAGCGGCTGGCTCGCCACGGCGGAGGTGCGCAGCGTCGCAAGCGTCTTCTCCGTGCCGACGTTGAAGTGCGTGAGATAGGGTCCGAAGGTCGGCGCAATGGTCATGGTCTCCGCCTCGGAGGCGGCAAAGCTGAACACCGCGGTGTAGCCGCTCATGTCGCGCATCCGGTTGGTCGGAATCTCCAGCGAGACGACGAACGCGCCGTTCTCACCCGGAGCAACGGTCCTGCTGTCCATGCTGACGACGTTCACAAGCCCGAAGCTGTCGTAAATCTCCACGGTCGGCGCGATGGTCACGCTGCCCGTGTGCGCGTTGTGTACGGTCAGCGCCGCGGTTGCCGTGCCGGAGACGCTGCCGTCGTCCACCGTGACGTCCGCGACGTCCGCCGTGACGAGCTCGACCGGCAGCTCGGGGTCGACCTTGCGCCAGCTCTCCATGGTCTCAAAGACACTGTGGATATCGTCCGCGATGTGCGCCTCCTTGCTGAGCATCAGGTTCGTCGTAACCGCCAGGTCCGCCGTTACCTTGGCAAGATTGAAGAGGTTCGCCTCGTCCAGCTGGTTCTGCGCCGCAAAGAAATCACTCGTGCCGAAGAGCTTTGACGCGACGCCCGAAACCGCGCCTGCCGCGAGCGCGCCGGCGCCCGAGAGCCCGAGCGCGCCAACCAGCGTGCCGACGGTGGCCGTCATCACCTCCACCTGCTTGAGCTGGTTGAGCATGTAGCGGGTGGCAACGTTGTTGTACCCCTGCGCAAGGAGCCGGTCCAGCTGCATCTGCCCGGTGTAGATTTCGCCGAGCGTGGTCTCCTTCACGTTCAGGTCGTAGCCGCTGCCGGCGTAGGTCCACAGGCTGCGATAGCGGCCCACGCGGGAGTCGGGAATCGGGGTGCCGTCCTTGTTGAACACCATCGCGTGAATGGCGGTGTTCAGTCCGCGGACGTAGTCGAGCAGCTGTCTGGAGGGATAGTAGCCCGTCAGCATGGCGGGGTCGCTCCGGTAGCGCTCGAGCAGTGCGATGGTCTCAAGCAGCCTGTCGTCCATGTCCGTCTGCATCTTGTAGACGTTGGTCTGCTCGCCGTATGCGGAGACCTTCGCCGCCTCGATTGCCATTCGGTAATCTGACATGCCCGAGAGCATGATGGAGCGGAAGCTCTTGTCCATCAGCTTCTCGTTCGTCAGCTGCCGCGTCATCAGCTTGACCACCGCCGTGGCAATGCAGAGGCGTTTCTCGTCCTTGGTCGCCGCCCCGCTGTAGTCCGCCGTGAACTCCGTCCGGAACGCCTCAACGGTGTCGTCCGAAACGGCTTTCCCGAACAGTTCCTTGACGATGGCGTCGGCAATTTCGCTCCCGCTCATGGAGGAGCTCTTCTCCACCTCTTTGATGACCTTTCCGACGGTCTTGACCATGTCGGGCACGCTGTCGTTCACGGCATTGAGGTGGTCCGTATCAAGGTCGCCAAAGAACCACACGGCAGGCCGCTTCGCCAGATTCTTGAGGGCCTCCTTCATCGCCTCTCTGCCGGAGCGCAGCGCGGCGAGCCGGCTCTCCGCCGAGGCGGAGGGGTCGTAGCCGATGTTCTCAAAAATGCTGTCCGCCGCGTCGAGGATTCTATCCGTGTCCTCGGCAAGTCTCTCGTCTCCGCCAAGCATGTTGTCAATGTGCCTGGCGCTGGTCTGCAGGCCCTCGACCGCCTGCTCCATCTTTTCAAGGCCCGCCAGCTGCGCGAGGCACGCCGCAACCGCCGTAACCTGCGGGGCAAGGCATTTCTCCGCCACAGCCATATAGCCCGCCGCCTGGAGGCGAAGCATGTCCTCCGTGACGTCGTACAGCTTTTTGTCCTTGTCCTTGACGGCGGAGGAAACCACCTCCAGCAGGTCCGCAGCGCCCGCCTTGGCCTCGTTCGCCCGGGCAATCAGCAGCGCCGCCTGCTCCATCCGCACCCGCGCCGTCTTTGTCTGCGCGGCGCGTTCCGCGGCGTCCGTGGTCTTCATCGCGGTTTGCATGGCGGTCGTGGCCTCCGCAAGCACCTCTGCCGCCTGCTGAATCAGGCTGAAATAATCGCTGTACAGCTTGTTCATGCTGCCCTTGCTTGCCAGTGCCTTCGCCTCGCTGACCGTCTGGTCAATCTTATCCTTCCAGCCGAAGATGGGGTCGTCAGGCACGTATTTCTGGACCCAGTCGAGCTGGTCCCAAACGGACTTTTCCACGAACTCGTAGGACTCGTCGTACCACTTGTCGAAGTTCTGGAGCGTGTTGACCGCCTTCGCATCATCGGTCGGCAGTCCCTTCAGCTCTTTGATTTTGTCGCCGATGGTCTTGGGCAGCTCGAGCGCGCCCTTGACGCCCGCCACAATCTTCGCCAGGTTCGACAGCATGTCATAGCACAGGCCGACTTCAACGGCGGTGCTCAGGCTGACGGAGTAGTCGTAGAAATTCGCCAGCGAGCGCCCCAGCTCGGACGCGGTCTTGTCCGTGAGCACGTGGAGGTTGCCGGACAGGATGCCCAGCTCCTCAATGATGGCGTCGATGTCCTCCAGCGTGCTCTGGCTGCGCATCGCCTCCATCTTCATCGGCGCCATAACGATGCCGTTGCCCATCTCGGACTTGATGGGCAGAGAGGGCATCGCCGCCAGCTTGCCCAGGGAGATTTTCTGCTTGTCGCTCATCTCGCCGAGAATCGACAGCCAGTAGCTGACCACCGCGGTGTCGCCCGCCTTCAGCACGTCAATTTTCACGCAGTCCGCCGCGGCGTTCGTGCCGCGCTCGACCCGGCCGCGCGTGCTGGTGACGTTGACGATGCGCATGTTGAAGCCGACGTCCGGCAGCGTGGGCACGCCGAGGGAAAGCGCGTGCGCGTCGCCCTCGCCGAGGTTTGTCACGGTGGCGGTGAGCACGTAGGTTTCGCCGCCGTTGTCCTGCAGGTCGTAGCTGACGTAGAGCTTCGGCTTCTCCTTCACCTCGTACTCACGCACGCCGCTGGTGAAGCTGTGCTCCTCGCCGTTGAGAACGAAGCTGCCCTCGATGCGGGCATAGACCTTGTTGAGCTCCTGCGTGTTGACGAGGTACTGCGCAAGCGTCTCGTCAAACTGCTTGAGCAGGTCAAAGCTCCGCAAGAAGCTGTCGAGGCGGAAGCTGAACTCAACGCTTGCCTCGTCGTCCGTGCCAAGGTAACCCTCGACCCAGCCGTCCCTCTCGCTCAGCGCGCTGCCCGTGCCGCCCTTTACGTACACGTTGACCTCGGGGTTGAGCACCGTGCCGCCGGTGCGGAGCTCGCCGTTGCTGTCATAGGGTGCGTCGGTCAGCACGAGGCGGACCTTCACGTCCTCCATCCTATCCTTCTTGGACGGGTTTTTGAGCTTCATCCGCAGCGTCGTAATCTGGCCCTCGTAGCCCACATCCCCGGCGAAGCCGAGGTCGATGGAGACGTCCTCGTCCCCCTCCGTCGCCGTGGGTCTGTCCGCCTGAATGCTGCGGAAGAACCCGCTGCTGTAGTACATGTCGCTGACGCGCCCGCTGCCGGGCTCGAACGCCGGCGCGGTGCGGATGGTCTGCTCAATCTCGGGGTGTACGTCATAGATGTCGCCGTGCTGCTGACCCGTATAGTTGCCGTTCTCGTCATAGAGGGACTCCGGCGCACCGGCATTGACGTAGTAGTCGGGCGCGACGTAGTGGACGCGCACCGGAATGCGGGTTTCGACAAGCGCGCCGGTGTCCGCACGCACGCCGCTTGCCAGCAGCGTGAAATCGAAGAAGTAGGGTCTCTCGCCGTAGTACAGTGGGACGCGGTCGTTGGGCGTCCCGTGCGTGCGGTACACGCCGGTGTTGCTCTCCGCGTCATAGCTGAGCAGCGTCATTGCGCCGGTGCCCGCGGGGTCGTTTGCGGCGAGATAGGCGTCAATCATCTCCTGCGTGGCGTCCGCCGGGAAGGTGATGAGATATTCGCCCTCCGTCTCGCTCTCGCTGACGGCGGCGTGGAGGAAGAAGCGCTCCAAATCCAGGCTCCAGACGATGTCAAACACCTCGCCGGGCTTCACCGTGCCGACGTTTCGCGTGGGGCTGAGCGTGCCGCCGCTGCTGAACGCCACCGCGCCCGCAGGGATTGTGTCGTCCTGCTGCTCGACGCGGACCGTAACTTCGGTGACCGCGGCCTCCGCCTTCTCCGGGTCCATGAACGACAGCTTGCTGATCAGCTTGCCGCTCTGGTAGTAGAACTCTTTTTCGTCCGCCACGAAGTTGGGCACGAGCTGCGGCTCGCTGCTGTTTGTCAGCAGGTCCGCCTTGTACACCACGCTGTCGTAATTCGAGGTCGCGGCAGACGAGCGGTGCAGCTCGCCGGTGGCGGTCTCGTCCACGACGAAGGTGAACATCCGGCGCTGCAGCGTCACGACGCGCGGCGTGCGGTCAATCACGGCGGCGACTTCAATCGCCGTCTCCAGCGTGCCGTGGTCCTCCGCCGCAACGCGCAGCGTGTAGCTGCCGGCGGGGATGTTCTCGAAGGTCACGCAGCCCTCGGCGTCCGTCGTCGCGTCGAAGCGGACGGGGTCAAGCTGCTCGTCCAGACCGATGAGCGTCACCTCCGCGCCGGAGAGCAGGGTGTTGTCCTGATTGCGCACCTCGAAGACCGTGGTGCCCATC
>JAILRK010000041.1 GCA_024698225.1 Oscillospiraceae bacterium
GTCGGCGGCGCCGCCGCTGCGGCTGAACACGAGCGTCCGCGCAGGCGCGCCCGTTTCGTCCGGCAGCAGCGCGCCCAGTGCGCCGTCGCCGTTGCTTTGCTGCGTCAGGCAGAGCAGCGTCTCGCCGTCGGTGCGGAACAGCGCCACGCCGTAGTCGCCAACGCTTCCGCCGAAGCCCAGCGCCTCCGTCACGACGGGGTCCTCGGAGCGCAGGCACAGCAGGTCGGGCGCACGCCACTCGTCGGCGTACAGCCGGTCGAGCGCGGTTTCCAGCAGCGCCGTCTCCTCGCCCTCGCGGTACAGCGCCGCCGTGCCGTCGTCGCGGAAGGTCAGCAGCGCGGAGTATGCGCCGTCCGTCGGGCGGTACAGCCAACCGCCGGCAAGCGCCTCGCGCAGACCGTCGCCGCTGTAGTCGTTCAGGTCGCCCGGGGGATACGCCGCCAGCGTGAGCTGCGGGTGGAGGTCGGCTTCGGTCTCAAGGTGCAGGTAGTTGTCCTCGCCGAAGACGTAGGCGCCGCTCGCGCCGCCTTTGTCCACGCTGACGCGCAGCTCGGGATACCACGGCAGCGAGGCGCGCAGGGCGATGGACTCGCCGCGGCGGAGCGTCCCGTCGTAGACGGTCTCCTCCGGGAGAAAGAGTCCCGCGGCAGCCGCCTCGTCCGCAAGTGCGCTGACGTCCTGCGCTCCGCGCTCAATGCGCAGGTGCACGTCGTCCAGTGCGCGCAGCAGTGCCCAGAACCAGCGGGTGTCCTCGTCCCCGGGACGCGGCTCCAGCGGCAGGAGCACCGTCGCGTCCTCCGTCTCGACCGTCGGCACGTCAAAGTCGATGGTCAGCACCGCCGCCGGGTCCTTGCGCTGCACCGCCTCGGCGCAGCCGTAGCGGTCCAGCGGCAGGCAGAGCGTGCCCGCCGGCTCGGCGTCGGGAATGGGATAGCCGTAGGCGTCCGTTTCGTCCGCGCCGTAGTCGCCCGGCAGCAGGCCGGTCACGCCGTCGAAGGCGAGGTCGTCCCAGAGGGCGTCGTCCGCAATCGGCACGGCGTAGGCGTAGGACGCCTCAAACCAGCCCTCGCCGTCCTCGCTTGTGAGCTCCTGCACGAGGGCAACGTTTGCCCCCTCAATGAACCAGACCCAGCCGTAGAGCGTTGCCGCGCAGTCCGTGCACGCGAGCTCGCGGACCGTGCCGTCGCGCGCGACGCGCAGGAAGCGCAGCGCAACCAGCCGCTCCGCCTCGCGCCAGCCCACGTCGTTCGCGGGGGAGGCGAACGTCTCTGCCAGCGTCACGTATGCCGCGCCGTCTACGAAGTCCATGTGCTGCACGATGCTGCCGCCGCCCCAGCCGTCGCCGCGCGAGGGCGCAAGGTCCGCGGCAAGCGTCTGCCATGCGCCGTCCTCCCAGAGCTCCAGCGCGTCGCGGTTCTCCCAGCCGATGCGCAGCGCGCCCGGCAGCGCGGGAACCGTCGTCACGCTGCCGTCGGCCCCCTGCGTCAGCTCGGGCAGCAGGTCATTCTCCCCGACCTCAAAGTCCAGGTCAAGGGTTGTGAGGCTGTTCTCCCGCCCAATCTCCGCCTGCAGGAACAGCGCGCCGTTGAGGAAGTGCCCCGTGCCCGCGTAGCTGCCGAGGCAGACGGTCACCTTGCCGTCCGCGGCGAGGAAGCGGTCGGGACGGAGGTCGCAGAGGAAGTAGTTCTCGTCCTTGTCCTCGCGCGTGCCGAGGCACAGCGGCGTGCCCTCCGGCGTGAGCTGCCAGAGCGTCTGGCGGTTGGTTTCGTCCGCATAGTCCGTGTCCACGAGGAAGAGCCCGTCGTCCGTCAGTCCCGCCACCGCCATGCCGTATTCGGTCTCCCAACTGCCGGTGGCAACCCCGTCACGGTAGAGGGTGTAGACCGTGCGGTGGTTTGTGCCTGCGTCGCAGCGCTCCACGGCGAGCAGCCCGCTGTCCGTCGTGCCCAGCGGCGCGCCGGGGCATAGTTCACGAATGCCGGAGCCGTCGGGCAGACAGCGCGCCGTCCACGCCGCGCCGTTGTTGTATTCGCAGAGGTACAGCGCGCCGTCGGCGTACCACAGCGGACCCGCGCCCGCGTCCGTGTACAGCGTCGTCAGCTCGTCCGTCGCCGTGTCATAGGCCATCAGCGCGGATTCGCCCTGGCTGCTCCAGTCCGAGGCGAAGCTGCCGAAGAGCGCGACGTCCGGCAGCGCGTCCGCGCCGTAGCGGCGGAAGTAGACGCGCTGTCCGACGCGCAGGTAGTACCCGCCGTTGTTCTCCACCTCCGGCGGTGTTGCCGCATCCGCCGGTTCTGCCGTCTGTGCCGCGGCCTGTCCCGCCGGCTCCGCCGCGGGCTCCGGCGCCGCCGTTTGCGGTCCGGTTTTTTGCGCGCAGCCCGCCAGCAGCAGTGTTGCGAGCAGCGCCGCCAGCAGCGCGCAGGTCGTTCGTTTCATCTCGTGTTCTCCCCCTTCTGTGTTGCCGGCTCTGCCCCTGCGGGGTTGGAAGCCGGGCCTGTGATGCAGTCCTGAAAGACCCAGCGCAGCGCGTCCGGAAAGCTCTGCCGCCAGGTCGCGGGGGAATGCCGCCCCGCCGGGATGACGCGGAAGCGGAGACGCCGTGCGTCCAGCCCGCAGTGCAGCAGTTCATCCCGCATGCGCTGCGCGCTGCGCAGGGCGTCTTCCTTTGCGGTCATGCGCGTTTCGTCCTCGGTGCCGACGTCCATGTAACAGTACGCCAGCGCGTCAAGGCGGGCGCCGCGGGCGCTTTGCAGCAGCTCCGGCAGCCACAGGTTGTAGGCGGGGCTGTGCAGCAGGGCCCGGGAGAACAGGTTGCCGTGGCGCAGGATGGCGTAGGTTGCGTTCAGCGCGCCGGACGACATGCCGCCGATGGCGGTGTGCGCCCGCTCCGGCAGGGTCGGATAGCGCGCGTCCACCCAGGGCTTGAGCTCCTGCGCCACAAACGCCAGCAGCAGCTCGCCCCGCCCGCGAACCAGCGGCTCGAAGTCCGCGCCGTGCGTCTCGAAGACCTTGGTGTAGGGGGAAAACTCCGCCGTGCGCTGCCAGCGGTCCCGGGGCGGTGAGATGCCGACCAGGAGGATCTGCGGCAGACTGTCCCGGTGCGCGAGCGCGTAGGAGGCGTAGCAGAAGCCCTCCGCGCCCTCGCGGAAAACGACGTCCCCGTCGTAGCAGTAGAGCACCGGGAAGCGCTGCCCCGGCGCGCACCCGTCCGGCAGGTGGACCTGAAGCCGGACCTCGCGCCCGAGATGCCGGCTGGTGAGCGTGTGTTGTTCGAGCATGCAGCCATCTCCTTCGCTTCGCCGCCGGTGCGGCGCTGTGTGTCGCAGTTATTATAGCACGCCGCACAAGAGCTCGGCAAGTGCGCGGCGGCATCTTTGTGCGCCTGTGTGCCATTGGGCGCGCATTGGATTCCGCTGTTGAAATTGCGCCGGGATTAGGGTATGATATCGGCGTGAGGTGAACTGTATGGAACGGAATTTTGACCGGCGCCCCCTGTGGGTGTTTCTCTCCTATTTTCGGCCGCACTGGCGGATGTTTGCCGTGGACATGCTCTGCGCCGTTGCGGTGTCGCTGATTGACCTGGTGTTTCCTTTTGTCTCGCGCGCGTCCATGCAGCGGCTGCTGCCGCAGCGGATGTTCGCGGCGTTTTTCGCCGTGGTCGGCGTCATGCTGGCGGCGTACGTGCTCAAGGGACTGCTGTACTACGTCATCACCGTGGTCGGTCACGGGGTCGGCGTGCTGGTGGAGGCGGACATGCGGCGCGACGTGTTTGCGCACATGCAGACGCTCAGCTTCAGCTTTTTCGACCACAACCGCACCGGCGCGCTGCTCTCGCGCGTGACGAACGACCTGTTTGACATCACGGAGCTCGCGCACCACGGGCCGGAGAACCTGCTCATCTGCACCGTGACGCTCGTCGGCTCGCTTGCCATCATGTTCACCATCCGCTGGGAGCTGGCGCTGACGCTGCTCGTCATCCTGCCGCCCTGCCTGTGGTTCACGGTCCGCCAGCGCGCGCGGATGAAGCGCGCAAGCGTGGAGCTGCGCAAAAAGACCGCCGAAATCAACGCCGCCATCGAAAGCGGCATCAGCGGCATCCGCACGGCGAAGGCCTTTGCCAACGAGAGCGAGGAGCAGCGCAAGTTTGAGCACAGCAACGACATGTTCCGCACGGCGAAGCAGGGCTATTACCGCGCGATGGGTCTGTTCAACAGCGGCATGGAGTTCTCCACCGGCGTGATGCAGGTGGCAGTCATCGGCATGGGCGGGTTTTTGATTATGCGCGGGATGATGGACTACATCGACCTCGTCACCTTCACGCTGTACGTGTCCGCGTTCCTCTCGCCCGTGCGCAAGCTGGTGCAGTTTATGGAGCAGTATACGCAGGGCAGCGCGGGCTTCTCGCGCTTTCTGGAGATTATGCGCACGCGCCCCGAGGTGGCGGATGCGCCCGGCGCGACGGCGCTGGCGGCGGTGCGCGGCGACATCCGCTATGAAAACGTGTCCTTCCGCTACCGGGACGGCACCGAGGCAATCAGCGGCGTGAACCTGCACATCCGCCCGGGCGAGCGCTTTGCCCTCGTGGGTCCGTCGGGCGGCGGCAAGAGCACGCTGTGCCACCTGCTGCCGCGCTTCTACGACGTGAGCGAGGGCAGCGTCCGCCTCGACGGACACGACGTGCGCACGGTGACGCAGGAGAGCCTGCGCCGCGCCATCGGCATCATCCAGCAGGACGTGTTCATGTTTGCCGGGACCGTGCGCGAGAACATCCGCTATGGCCGCCCCGACGCCACGGACGAGGAGGTCGTCCGCGCCGCCGTGCGCGCGCAGATTCACGCCGAGATTATGGCGATGCCCGACGGTTACGACACCTACATCGGCGAGCGCGGCGTCATGCTCTCCGGCGG